>JANPHZ010000097.1:0-8162 GCA_031424715.1 Frankiaceae bacterium | reverse complement strand
GCCCTGGGCGGTCGAGCTGGCGACCGAGGTGGGGCTCGGTGAGCTGTTGCGCTCGCCGGCAGCCGGGCAGGCCTTCGTGTTCACCCGTGGCCGGTTGCGGCCGCTGCCGACCGGGACGCTGCTCGGGGTGCCCGCGGACCTCGCCGCGCTGGCCCGTTCCGAGGTGCTGTCAGCTCGCGGCCTTGCGCGCGTGCCGCTCGACCTCGTCGCCCCCGGGGCGCCGACGACAGACGACATCAGCGTCGGCGAGCTCGTACGCCGCCGACTGGGTGCCGAGGTCGTCGAGCGACTGGTCGACCCGCTGCTCGGTGGGGTCTACGCCGGTCGCGCCGACCAGCTCTCGCTGCAGGCCACGCTCCCGGCGCTGGTCGGCCCGCTCACCCGCCACCGGAGCCTGGTCCTGGCCGCCCAGGAGGCGCGCGGCACCCCTTCGCCGGGACCGGTTTTTGCCGGCCTGCCAGGGGGTTTGGGCCGGCTGCCCGCCGCCGTGCTCGCCGCTTCCGGTGCCACGGTCGTGCACGGGACCGTGCGAGCGCTCGAGCGCACGAGCTCGGGCTGGCGCGTGGTGTACGGACCGACGACCGACCCCGTCGCGGTCGACGTCGACGCGGTGGTCCTCGCCGTACCAGCAGCTCCGGCCGCCCGCTTGCTCGCGCCGCACGCGCCGACCGAGGAGCTGGCCGCGACCGCCTACGCCAGTGTTGCGATCGTCACGCTGGTGCTGCGCGGCGAGGCGCCGGGACAGGGAAGCGGCTACCTCGTGCCGGCGGTCGAGGGGCTGACCACCAAGGCGGTGACCTTCACGAGCCGCAAGTGGGCCTACGACGACCGTGGCTGCGCGGTGGTCCGGGCCAGCATCGGCCGGCAGGGCGACGAGGTCGAGTTGCAGCGCGACGACACCGAGCTGGTCGAGATCGTGCGCCGCGAGCTGGAGAAGGTCCTGGGACCCGTCGGGGACCTCATGGACAGCCGTGTCACCCGCTGGGGCGGGGGTCTGCCGCAGTACGCCGTCGGCCACCTCGACCGGGTGCGCCGACTGCGCGCCGCACTGCCGAAGGGGCTGGCGGTCGCGGGTGCGGCGTACGACGGGGTGGGGGTCCCTGCGGTGATCCGCAGCGGGCAGGAGGCAGCAGCCGAGGTGCTCAGCCACAATGGGGAGCATGACCGAGGACCGTCCTGAGACCCGCAAGGCCCGCGAGCTCAACGAGCAGCTGCTCTACACGATGTACAGCGTCTTCCAGGCCACCACTCCGCTGCCCGACGCCGAGCGGTCGGCGCTGGCTCAGGAGGGGCAGGCCTTCCTCGATGCGGCGCTGGACAAGGACGTCTACACCCGCGGGACCTACGACGTCTCGGGCCTCAAGGCCGACGCCGACCTCCTCATCTGGTGGACGTGCCCCGACATCGACGTCCTGCAGGAGACCTACAGCCGGTTCCGCCAGACCCGCCTCGGCAAGCACCTGACGCCGGTCTGGTCGAGCGTCGGGCTGCACCGTCCGGCGGAGTTCAACAAGAACCACATCCCGGCCTACGTACGGCGGGAAGAGCCCAAGAAGTACGTCTGCGTCTACCCCTTCAACCGGTCGCTGGAGTGGTACCTGCTGCCCGACGAGGAGCGGCGGCAGATGCTCAGCGAGCACGGGATCATGGGGCGGGAGTACCAAGACGTGCGCGCCAACACCGTCGCCGCCTTTGCGCTCGGCGACTACGAGTGGCTGCTGGCCTTCGAGGCCGACGAGCTGCACCGGATCGTCGACGTCATGCGCCACCTGCGGTCGGCCCGGGCGCGCCTGCACACCAAGCTCGAGACGCCGTTCTTCACCGGCGGCCGCAAGACCCTCGCCGACATCGTGACCACCCTGCCGTAGCAGCTACTCCGCGGGGGTGAGGCGCAGGCTGACGCTGTTCATGCAGAAGCGGTCACCGGTCGGGGTCTGCGGCGCGTCGTCGAACACGTGCCCCAGGTGCGAGCCGCAGCTGGCGCACAGCACCTCGACGCGCAGCATCCCGAGCGAGCGGTCCTTCTTGAGCACGACCGCGTCCGACTCCTTCGGGGCGTAGAAGCTCGGCCAGCCGCAGTGCGAGTCGAACTTCGTCTCCGAGGTGAACAGCTCGGCCTCGCAGGCGCGGCACGAGTAGGTGCCGGCGGTCGTGGTGTCGTTGTACTCCCCGGTGAACGGGCGCTCGGTGCCCGCCTTGCGCAGTACGGCGTACTCCTCGGGAGTCAGCTCGGCCCGCCACTCATCCTCGGTCTTGCTCACCGGGAACGCCTGGGTCTCCTGCTCGGTCACGGGTCCTCCTCGTCGCCACCAGCTCACGACTGGTCCAGCGTGCGAGGCGGTGCCGGTGTTCCCGGTCAGCCGACGATCACGGTCACCCGCCACTGCTGCTGGGCCATCATGCAGCGCGGCTCGGTGTGGAAGCACGCGGCGTCCGACTCTGCGCTCACCTCTGCCCGGCCGCTGGCGAGGGCCTCGAACGCCGCGTCCACGGGCTGGTCGCTCGGATAGCCACCGCTCGTCGATCGTCGTATGACGACAGCGGGCTCGCTGCTCACGGGCGGGGCCCACGTCCCGGTGGTCAGGCGGACCCGCAGCCGGTCACCGACCGCCAGGCGCACGGTCTGGCCGTCGTCGTCCTGGGTGACGGTGACGGTGCCCTGAGAGCGGCTCGGCGTCGGACGCGACGCGGTGGGCGAGCTGGCTCCGCCGGGGCCCGTCGAGGCGCTGCCACTCCCGATCGTGGAGGACTCAGGGGAGGCGCTCGCTCGCTGCGGGGTGGGGAGCGGAGAGGCCGTTGACCCCGGTGTGGCTCCGTTCGTGGCGGGGCTGCTGCGCGGGCTCGCGTCCTGGCTTTCGGCGCCGCCAATGCTGCTGGGTGTCGACCCGCCCTGGGCCTGCTGCAGGACTGGGTCCCCGGCCCCGCCGCAACCTGCGACCAGGACGAGGGCGCACACCGCGAGTCGCATGCTGCTGAGACGGCTTCGCGGTGACCGCGGTTCCGCGGGATAGCGTCCCGGCATGGCCAGCCCCTTCGTCGAGGTCGAGGTCGACACCCCGGCCGGCGAGCGCATCGTCAAGGTGACCAACCCGGAGCGCACCTACTTCTCCGGGTTGCCCGAGGGCAAGGGGCGCAAGATCGACCTGGTCGACTACTACCTGGCGGTGGCCGACGGCGTCGTACGCGGTCTGCGTGAGCGTCCCACGGTGCTCAAGCGCCACCCCGAGGGCGCGGAGAGCGAGGCGATCTACACCAAGCGGGTGCCCAAGGGTGCGCCGCCGTGGATCGAGACGGCGACCGTGCACTTCCCGAGTGGCCGGTCGGCGACCGAGCTCTGCCCGGTCGACGTGGCGCACGTCGTCTGGGCGGTGCAGATGTCGACGCTCGACTTCCACCCCTGGCCGTCGCGGCGCGACGACACCGAGAGCCCCGACGAGCTGCGCATCGACCTCGACCCGATGCCGGGCACCGACTGGGACGACGTCATCGAGACCGCGCTGGAGGTGCGCGCGCTCTTCGACGAGCTCGGGATGGTGAGCTATCCCAAGACCAGCGGCAGCAAGGGGATCCACGTCTACCTCCGCTGCCGCACCGGCTACAGCTTCACCGAGGTGCGGCACTGCGCGGTCGCGGTGGCCCGCGAGATCGAGCGGCGGCGGCCCGAGCTCGCGACGGCCAAGTGGTGGAAGGAGGAGCGCGGGGAGCGGGTCTTCCTCGACTACAACCGGATGGCGCGGGACCAGACGATCGCCTCGGCCTACTCCGTGCGGGCCCGGCCGCAGGCGACCGTCAGCGCGCCGGTCACGTGGGACGAGCTGCCGGACTGCGAGATCGCCGACTTCGACATCTGGACGATGCGCGACCGCTTCGCTCGGCTGGGCGATGTGCACGCGGCGATCGACGACGCGGCGCACGACCTTGGGCCGCTGCTGGAGCTCTACGAGCGGCAGGGCGACGGCGAGGCGCCGTACCCGCCGCAGTTCCCCAAGATGGAGGGCGAGCCGCTGCGCGTGCAGCCCTCCCGCGCCAAGAAGACCTGAGCCGTCAGGCGTTTGTGTGCTGGGACCGCGCCGCCAACACACAAAGTCCGCGATGTCGATCTTGTTCGAGCGTGCGTGCTCCGCCACAGGGGCGCATTTGTGTGTTGGCCGCGGCTGGCCAACACACGAACTCAGGCCTCGTGCATGTGCCGGGGCGGCCGGATCAGACCTTCTTGTACGACGCTCACGGCGAGCTGGCCGCTGCTGTCGTAGATCGAGCCGCGCGCGAGCCCTCGGCCGGCACCCGTCCAGGGCGACTCCTGGTCGTAGAGCCACCACTCATCCGCCCGGAACGGCCGGTGAAACCACATCGCGTGGTCCAGGCTCGCACCCACCACGTCGCCGGTGCCCCACGCGCGCCCGTGCGCCATCAGCGTCGAGTCGAGCAGGGTCATGTCGGAGGCGAAGGTGACGGCGCAGACGTGCAGCAGCGGGTCGTCGGGCAGCGTGCCGTCGGCGCGCATCCAGACCCGACTGATGCTGTCGCGCAGCCCCTTGTCCTTGGCGATGCGCGGGGGGTCGGAGACGTAGCGGATGTCGATCGGCCGGGGCCGGGCGTACCACCCGCCCAGCTCGTGGGCGTAGGGCTCCATCCGCTTCTGCAGCGTCTCCAGCGTCTCCGGGCGCGCGACGTCGGGCATCGCGCTGGCGTGGTCGAAGCCCTGCTCGGCCACCTGGAACGACGCGCTGAGGTTGAAGATCGCCTTGCCCCGCTGGATCCCGACCACCCGCCGGGTCGTGAAGCTGCGGCCGTCCCGGATGCGGTCGACCTCGTAGACGATCGGGATGCTCGGGTCACCGGGACGCAGGAAGTAGGCGTGCAGCGAGTGCACCGGCCGGTCCGCCGGGACCGTGCGCCCGGCGGCGACGAGCGCCTGCCCGGCGACCTGGCCACCGAAGACCCGCTGCAGCGCCTCGTGCGGCTGCCTGCCGCGGAAGATGTTCTCCTCGATGTGCTCGAGGTCGAGCAGGTCGACGAGGCGGTCGAGCGGGGTCTGGTCAGTCACGCTCGGCAGTCTGCCAGCCGCCGACCGTTGCGCCGTTTGCGCCCCGTTCGCCACCTCTGCGGGTGGTCGTCCCTGAGTACTAGTGACTAGCCCGATCAAGCCGTTCGGTCAGCCGAAGCCGACCGATTCTCCGATGTAGCCGCGTGTTCCTCGCGGCAAGGTTTTCGCTATCGGCCCCGTAGGGGGGCTCGAGGGCAAGGCTTTGATCCTCCGGGCGACCTGGTCGCCACGGCCCGGGGGGGAGCCAGAGGCGAAACCGAGCCCACATGGGAAACCCTCACTAGGAGCTCGGAATGAACCGCACCTCGAAGCGCATCCTGGCCATCGGCCTTCCGCTGGCTGCCATCGCCGTTACCGGCGTCGCCTTCGCCGCCTGGACCTCTACTGGATCCGGCGCTGGCACTGCCCAGTCGACCACATCAGCCAACTCGGTCATCGCGCCGGCGGTCTCGGCTTCGGACCTCTTCCCTGGCGCGACCAAGTCCGTCACCGTCACCATCAGCAACCCCAACAATTACCCGGTTCTGGTGACCAGCATCCCCGCTGGCACTTCCGACGCGTCCGGCCTTTGCGCCGCCAACACGGTCACCAGCGACGCCCGGGCGCTCGATGCATCCGGTCTGTTCCAGTCGGACGGCGTTACCAAGACGATTGCGGCCAACGGGTCCGGCACCTACACGCTGACGACCCGCATGATCGCCAATCCGACTGACGACTGCAAGTCAAAGACGTTCAACCTGCCGCTCACCAACGCGACAGTGGTGTCGAACGCGTCGTAGCTCCTCGACTCCCCGATGGCGGGCCTTTGGGCTCCCCATCGGGGGAGAGCGCGGTTCCCGAATCCGACCAACCATCAGGAGTCTTCGATGAGCAGGCCCGTGTGGCTGACGACGACGAGCGGCCCACTTCTGGCCGCGAGTGCTGTCGTCCTCGTCACGACGGCAGCCGTCGGAGTGAACACCTTCAACCTGCTGGGGTCCTCGAGTGGCGGAACCGGAACCACCGCGGCGAAGCCGCAGCAGACACCTTCGCCCACCCCGTGCAACAACGGGAACGGGAATGGGATCGGCAACTGCCCGGCGGGCAGCGTCAACAAGACCTTTGCCATCACGGGGTCCGTACAGCAGCTCGTCCCTGGGGCCCAGCGCAGCCTGTCGCTCAGCCTCACGAACAACGCTTCGCAGGCCATCAAGGTCAAGACGCTCTCCGTCCAGGCCGCGGACGTGAAGGACAACGTCGGCGTCGTGGTATGTGCGGCGTCGAACCTGCTGCTGGGAAGCAGCTCCACCGCAGGGTCTGGTTCGATGAGCCCGAGCAGCCTGCAGGTTCCTGGCAACGGCACGGTGACTGGGGTCAACTTCCCGGTCCGGCTCGCGGCCAGTGCCGGCAACGGCTGCAAGGGCGTCACCTGGCAGCTCACCTACTCGGGCACGGCGGACCAAGCATGAACCGCCGCCGGATCGCCACCATCGCCATCGCGGCCAGTCTGGTCGTGCTCACCGCGACCACTGCTGCCGCGCGCTGGGGGGCTACTGCCACAGGCGCTGGGACGGCGAAGTCCGTGGCTATGCCAGCCGGTGGCACGCCGACGAAGCCGGTCGCTACCCCCACCACCGCTGTGGGCTCGATCGTCGTGGAGTGGCCTGTCGCGAACTACCCGGGCGTCACTCCCATGACGGCCGTCGGCGGCTACGCCATCAAGCGGTACAAGGCCGGAGTGCTCGACGGCACGGGCCCGGCCGCTGCCTGCGCTGGCACCCTCGCTGTCCTCACCTGCACCGACACCGTCACGGTCGCCGGTGCCTACACCTACACGGTGACGCCGGTGAGTGGAACGAGCAGCTTGTACAAAGGCACCGAAAGCGCACAGGGTCCGACCTACAACTACGCGCCAGCGGCCAGTTCAGCCAGCAAGTTCGACGTGAATGCGCCCGCCACCTTCACCGCTGGGACGAGTGCGACAGTAACTGTGACTGCGCAGCGCGCTGACAACAGCACCGACACGAACTACACGGGCGCGCTTACGTGGAGCGGAACGGCCTTCCAGAGCAGCCCGAACAGTGCTACGCCAACAGCCGTACTCGCCACTGCCTTCAGCAACGGTGTTGCGACGTACAGCGTGAGGCTGACCCGGGCTGCTACCAGCGTCGTCCTGACGGCGACGCAGGGCTCGCTCACCGGCTCCGACACGTTGACAGTGAACGTGGCAAAGGCGGCGCTGGGCTTCACCTCTACGACGGTGGGCACGTCTAGCGTCACCTGCAGCCCAACCGTTTCCACCAACACCGGTGGCAACAAGACCGTCTTCGCAACCCGAGTTCGGCTGCTCGCGGCTGACATCTACGGAAACGCGCTGACTCTCCCGACCGCAGGGTCTGTGAGCGTGACGGTGACCAAGTCTGGCAACGGCGACTTCGGCCCCGTCTCGGGATCGCCTCAGACGATCAACCTAGCTTCGTCGCCCACGAGCACAGCGAACTACCAGATGGAGCGGTCCAACTCGGGCGGGTTCACTGGAGGAGTGCTCACCATCGCGGACACCGGAAACATGTATGCCCCGACGACCTGCCTGCTGCACGGTTAGTACGCACGGACCTAGCGCGCCCCTGTCAGGATGATCGTGCGAAGTGCGGCAATGGAATCCAGAAACCGGCGGTCGTGGGTGACGAGGAGCAGCGTTCCCTCGTAGGCCTCCAGTGCATGCTCGAGCTGCTCGATCGCCGGCAGGTCGAGGTGGTTCGTCGGTTCGTCGAGCACCAGCAGGTTGACGCCCACCGCTTGCAGCAGCGCCAGCGAAGCCCGGGTCCGTTCACCGGGGGAGAGCGAAGCCCCAGGCCGCAGCGCGTGATCACCGCGCAGCCCGTACTTGGCCAGCAACGTCCGCACCGACGCCGCATCCCACTCCGTGCGCTCCTCGAGGATCGACGTCACCGACGCGTCCCCAGCAAACAGCGACCGCGCCTGGTCTATCTCACCGAGCCGCACGCCAGAACCGAGCGATTGATGCCCTGAGGCCAAAGGGATCCGGCCCAGCAGCGCCTGCAGAAGCGTCGTCTTCCCAGAGCCGTTGGGTCCCACGATCGCCAGCCGATCGCCGTACGAGACCTGCAACGAA
>JANPHZ010000096.1:0-8582 GCA_031424715.1 Frankiaceae bacterium | reverse complement strand
GTCGCGTCGGTCTCGGCTCCGGTGCGCGCCGCCGACGGCTCCGTCGTCGCCGCGATCAGCGTCTCGGGACCGCTCGACCGACTCACCCGCGCGCCGGGAAAGCTGCACGCGGGCGCGGTCGTCCAGGCCGCAACAGAGCTCAGCGCGCTGGCGCGCCAGGCCCGGTGAGTCAGTAGACGAGCAGGCTGCGCACGTTGCTGCTGCCCGGTGCGTTGACGAGGTCCTGGCCGGTCCGGGTGACGAAGCCGAAACGGCCGCTGTCGCCGAAGACCCGCCGTACGGACCACTCGCCCGAGCTGCCATCGGCCCGCACCTGGGCGGCGAGCACCTCGGACCCGTCGGCGGTGATGCGATAGATGCTCACGATCAGACCGGCCGAACGGGCCGGGAGGCTGTCGCCCCGGAAGGTGTAGTCGCGGACGCCGTTGCGAACGACGGCGATGGTCAGGGCCGTCCGGACGTTGAGCACCACTGACGCACCGGCCGGGCAGCCGCGCTGCTGGGCGTAGAGCCGCGTGTTGGACGGCGGCCTGACCTGGAAGCGAGCGACGCCGTCTTGACCGACGACGCCGGTGCGCACGAGCGCGAACGCCGTCGATGGCTGGCTGTAGGCGTAGAGGTCGACGGTCGCGCCGCGGGTGGCGGACACCAGGACGTCGGCCAGGCCCGTCGCGGTGATGCGGTCGCTCGGCAGGCTCGTCACCGCCGCGGTGCAGGCCGGGGTGGGAGTCGGCGTGGGCGTGGGTGTCGGCGAGGGGGTCGGAGTCGGCGCGCTGATGGTCAGGGTGGCGCTGTCCGTGCAGCGTCCCCCACTGGCCTGGCAGGACGTCGCCGCTGGGTTGCGGATGCCCACGGTCACGGCGTCCGTGCCTCGGTCGCTGGAGGTCGTCGTGATCCGAACCACGGCCTGCCCGGAGGAGTTGGTCGTCGCGTTCTGGGTCGACGTGCCTCCAGAGCCGGACGTGCCGTTGGCGATGAAGCCGGGCCCGGTCTCGCTGAAAGCCAGTCCCACTCCGGCGACGACCACGCCGTCGGCGTTGGTGACGGTGGCGGTGAACTCGCGGCTGCCTCCGGCGGTGGCCGTCGCGCTGTCCGGGGTGAGGTCCACGAAGCGCGCCCCTGACACGGGCGCCGTCGTGGTGGCCGACACCGCGTCTCGAGGCTCGTTGGTGTCGAGGCCCAGCGTCGGGTTCGGCGTACGGCTGCGGGTCTGGTTCACGTAGATCGTCACGCTGTCGGTGCCCGGTCGCTGCCCGGTGTAGGTGCAGGTCGAGGCGCCGTCGTTGCCGCTGCGGGTGCAGCTCGCGGTGAATGACGCCGCGCGCGAGGCGGTCGCTGCGTTGGGTCCGGCGGTCGCCCCGATGACCGGCGTCACCCCGGAGACGCCGTCCCCGGCGTTGTTGGTGACCTGCACCGAGAAGCTGTGCGCAGGGCCACCCTGCGGCGAGAACGAGGTCGTGGGGGCGGCCTTGACCGAGGTGACTGCGTCAGCGGCCTCGGTGCTGTCGGGCAGACCGCCGGCGCTGTAGGTGACGGTCAGAGACCGCGACAGGTCGCCGCTGTTCTGCGTCTCGTCGCCGTCCGCACTGCGGAACGCCTCGATCCGCGCGCCCCCGGGCACGAGACCCACGACACCGAAGGTGAGGACGGTGCTCGCTCCCTGCCGGCCGTCGTAGACGTAGACCGCCGTGTCCTGCCCGCTCGGGTTAGCCCGGTCGACCGGGGTGCTGGGTGAGGCGACGTCCGGGTCGTCGTTGCCTGTCCCGGTGTCGGTCACGCTGACCTTGGTTCGCGCGCTGGTGGGCTCGCTGCTGACCGTCGTTCCGGCGACGTAGAAGCGCCGCGCAGCGGAGGCGTTGGCGTAGTGCGGGGAGATGGCCGGGGTGCTCACCGTGCCGGGCCGGCAGAAGTCGACGTCCTGGGCAGCGTCGTTGGCCGGGCTCTCGGTGATCCGGATGACGACCGTGCCGGTGTCGGTGGCCGGGCCTCCGAACGCATCGGTGGGCGTCAGCGTGTAGCGCAGGCAGCTGCCCGCGGACCCGCGGGTCGGTCCAGTCAGCGACAGGTCACCCGTCGCCGCGGCCTGCGCCGGTGCGACAACGAGCAGCGGCATGGTCGCCGCCACGGCGACGACCGCGAGGGCGGACGAGAGCCAGCGGGGCGCGGACCTGGGCGCGGCAGTCATGACGGGACCTTTCGTCGATGGCAAGCAGTGTTGGCAGTGCCGACAGTGCCGACAGTGCCGCGAACGTAACGGCTGTGTCTACGACGCCCGGGGAGGCGCCGCGGTTGCCTGCTGCCGGCAGGCAGAAGTGTCAGACCTCGGTGCCACGCTGGGACGCGCGAGGAAGGGGACAGCATGGGCGCGACCTGCTCGGTGCCGACGTGTGAGGTGCCGATCTACGCCCGCGGCCTGTGCGGCCGGCACTACCGCCAGCAGCTGCGCCACGGCGAGGTCCAGCCCGACCGTGTCCCGACCGACTGCGCGGTTGCCGGCTGTGAGCGGTCAGCCGTCACCCGGGGCTGGTGTCACGGCCACTACCTGCGCTGGAGCCGCACCGGGAACGTGCAGGCCCACAAGCCGCTCACCCGTCCCCTCCGAGATGTCTGCTGTGTTGAGGGCTGCGAGCGCGGAGGGCACAGCGCCGGCATGTGTCGCAGTCACTACGAGCGACAGCGCAAGCATGGGGATCCGATGGGCGGCAAGCCCTTCCGGCTGGTGACCGGCGGTGGGTCGATCAGTCATGGCTACTGGTACGGCTCGGTCCCCAAGGACAAGCGGCACCTCGTCCCGCCAGGCCGGACCGCAGAGTTTGAGCATCGACTCGTGATGGCCGAGGTTCTCGGTCGCCCGCTGCTGCCCCACGAGACGGTCCATCACAAGAACGGCGACCGACTCGACAATCGACCAGCCAACCTCGAGCTGTGGAGCACGATGCAGCCCAAGGGACAGCGCGTTGTGGACAAGATCGCTTGGGCACGAGCGCTCTTGGAGTTGTACGACCCTGAGACGCTCCAGGCCCTCGAGCTCTGTGCCGACGGCGAAGCCCCGACGGGGGACCCTTCGGCGGTGCCCGACAACCCTGGACAAGAGTCTCGCTAAACGGTGAACGGTGTAGCCCCGACGAGATTCGAACTCGCGCTACTGCCGTGAGAGGGCAGCGTCCTAGGCCGCTAGACGACGGGGCCGTGCTGTGCTGTCTTGCTCGTTCTGGTTGTGCGCTGGGGTACCTGGACTCGAACCAAGACTAACGGAACCAGAAACCGTCGGGCTGCCAATTACCCCATACCCCATGGAGTTGCAGTCGCCAGCCTACCGGAACAGCGAGGCTGCCCTCAAACGGCTGCCAGGCCCGCAGCCGCCCGCAGCCGAGCGATCGTCCGGTCCCGACCGAGCAGCGCGAAGCTCTCGTAGAGGGGCGGCGCCACCGTGCCGCCCGTGACCGCCACCCGCAGCGGCGCGAGCGCCTTCTTGCGGCTCAAGCCGAGCCCGTCGGCGAGCAGCGCGACCTCGATCGCCTCCTGCAGGGGCGCCGTCTGCCAGTCCTGCACGGCCTCCACCGCCGCCAGGGCAGCCGCGACGACGTCCTGCTTCCCGGCGAGCTCCTTCTCGGCAGCCACGGGGTCGACGACGAACGCCTGCTCGTCGACGAGCAGGAAGCGCAGCAGGTCCGGCGCCTCGGTGAGCAGCTTCATCCGCGGCTGGACCAGCTCGACAGCCGCCTCCACCGCCGCCTGCTGCGCAGCCGTCACCGGGTCATCGACCAGGCCCGCCCGCTGCAGGAACGGCAGCGTCCGGCGTACGAACTCCTCCGGGGCGAGCTCGCGCAGGTAGTGCCCGTTGAGCCACTCCAGCTTGTCGAGGTCGAAGACCGGGCCGACGGTGTTGACCCGCGTCCAGTCGAACGACGCCGACATCTGCCCGAAGGTGAAGACCTCCTCCTGCGACGGCAGCGAGTAGCCCAGCAGGCCGAGGAAGTTCACCAGCGCCTCGGGCAGGTACCCCTGCTCCTGGAACCAGGTCAGCCGGGCGGCCGGGTTCTTGCGCTTGGAGATCTTGGACTTGTCGGTGTTGCGCAGGAGCGGCATGTGCGCGAACGCCGGCCGGTCCCACCCGAGCCAGTCGAACAGCAGGAGGTGCTTCGGGGTCGAGGAGATCCACTCCTCGCCCCGCACGACGTGCGTGATGCCCATCAGGTGGTCGTCGACGACGACCGCGAGGTGATAGGTCGGGAAGCCGTCCGCCTTGAGCAGTACCTGGTCATCGGGCTTCGGAGCGTTGACCTCACCCCGGATCAGATCGGTGAAGTGCAGGGGCGCGTCGTCGGGAATGAGCATGCGTACGACGGCCACGTCGGCGAACCCGTCCAGCTCGGCGCGCTGCTCGCGGGTCAGGCCATAGCAGCGCCGGTCGTAGCCCGTCGGCACCTTGCGCTTCTGCTGGTCCTCGCGCATGGCCTGCAGGCGTTCTGGCGTGCACCAGCACGAGTAGGCGTGACCGGCTGCCATCAGCTGGTCGACGTAGGGGCGGTAGGTGTCCAGTCGCTCGCTCTGGCGGTAAGGGGCGAACGGCCCGCCCCGGTCTGGCCCCTCGTCCCAGTCGAGGCCGAGCCAGCGCAGGGTGTCGTAGACCTGCTGCTCGCTGGTGGGGTCGAAGCGCGCGCGGTCGGTGTCTTCGACGCGCAGCACGAAGGCGCCGCCCTGCTGGCGCGCGAAGGCCAGGTTGAACAGCGACATATACGCCGTACCGACGTGCGGGTCACCGGTCGGGGACGGCGCGACGCGCAACCGCACGGTCATCGCCCGACGACCGGGTTGGTCAGGGTGCCCAGTCCCTCGATCGCCACCGACACCGAACCGCCGGCAGCCAGCGGCCCGACGCCCGCTGGCGTTCCGGTCATGATGACGTCGCCCGGCAGCAGCGTCATGAACGCCGTCACCCAGGCGATGATCGCGGGCACGTCGTGGATCAGGTCGGCGGTGCGACCGTCCTGGCGCAGGGCGCCGTCGACGGTGCCGCGGACACCGACGTCGCGCGGGTCGAGCTCGGTCTCGACCCACGGGCCCAGCGGGCAGAACGTGTCGTGGCTCTTGCCCCGGGCCCACTGCCCGTCCTGGCGCTGGTGGTCACGGGCCGTCACGTCGTTGCCGCAGGTGTAACCGAGGACGACATCGAGGGCGCGCTCGCGCGGGACGTCGCGGCAGAGCCGGCCGATGACGATGACCAGCTCGGCCTCGTGGTCGACCTCGTCGCTGTCGCGGGGCAGCACGATCGCGTCGCCCGGCCCGATGACGGACGTCGAGGGCTTGAGGAAGACCACCGGCGTCTCGGGGGGCGGCGCACCCAGCGCGGCGTCGTTGCCCATCTCGGCGATGTGATCGGCGTAGTTCTTGCCGATGCACACGACCTTGCTCGGCAGGACCGGCGCCAGCAACCGGACAGCGGTGAGCGGGAGGCTCTCGCCGGTCAGCTGGAGCGGCGCGAAGGGGTGACCGTGGGCCTTGGCGACGACGAGGTCGGCCGGGTCCTCGCCGGGTCCCTCGACGACACCGAAGGAGACGTCACCGTCATGGGAGAAGCGGGCGATGCGCATCCGAGCAGGCTAGTCCGGAGCCGTTGCCAGATGTCCGGCCCGGAGCAGGCCGGTGGTGTAGGCCTCCTCGAGCGCCTGCCAGGACGCGGCGATGACGTTCTCGTGCACACCGACGGTGTCCCACTCGGTCGTGCCGTCGGAGGTCTCGACCAGGACCCGGGTGACCGCGTCCGTGCCGTGTGCGCCGCTGACGATGCGCACCTTGTAGTCAACGAGCTCGAGAGTCGCGAGCTCGGGATAGAGCGTCGCGAGCGCCGACCGCAGGGCGTTGTCGAGCGCGTTGACCGGGCCGTTGCCCTCCCCTGTCGCGACGATGCGCTCGCCCTTGGCGCTCAGTTTGACGGTGGCCTCGGAGACGACGCCGTCGCGGCGCTGCTCCACGATCACCCGCCACGACTCGAGGTCGAAGTAGCGGGGCCGCTCGCCCATCTCCTCGCGCAGCAGCAGTTCGAAGCTGGCCTCGGCCGCCTCGAAGGAGTAGCCGACCGACTCCAGGTCCTTGACCCGCTCGATGACGCGCCCCACGGCGTCGGCGCTGGGTGACAGCCCGATCGCCTGTCCCTTCAGCTCGATGGTCGCCCGACCGGCCAGCTCGGAGACCAGCAGGCGCATGTCGTTGCCGACGACGGCGGGGTCTGCGTGCTGGTAGAGGTCAGGGTCGGCCTTGATGGCGCTGACGTGCAGTCCGGCCTTGTGGGCGAAGGCGCTCGCGCCCACCCAGGGCTGGTGGGAGTCCGGGGCGATGTTGGCGACCTCGGCGATCGCGTGCGACACGCGACCGAGCTCGACGAGGCGACCGGCGGGGAGCACCTGCTGGCCGAGCTTGTTCTCGAGCGCCGCGACGATGCTGAAGAGGTCCGCGTTGCCGCTGCGCTCGCCGTAGCCGTTGGCCGTGCCCTGCACGTGGGTGGCGCCGGCCTCGATGGCGGCGAGGGAGTTGGCAACCGCGCAGGCCGCGTCGTTGTGGGCGTGGATGCCGACGCGAAAACCCGCCTGGACCACCTCGTGCACGACCTCGGCGAGCCGGGAGGGCAGCATCCCGCCGTTGGTGTCGCAGAGTGCCACCACATCGGCGCCGGCCTCGGTCGCGACGCGCAGCACCTCCAGGGCGTACGCCGGGTCGGTGCGGTAGCCATCGAAGAAGTGCTCGGCGTCGAGGAAGACGCGCTGCCCCTCGGCGCGCAGGTGGTCCACCGAGTCCCGCACCATCGCGAGGTTCTCCTCGCGCGTCGTGCGCAGGGCCCGCTCGACGTGTCGGACGTCCGCCTTGGCCACCAGGGTCACGACCCCGGCGCCGGACTCGCGCAGGTGGGCGAGATCCACTGCGGTGTCGCCACCGGCCCGACGGGTCGAGCCAAAAGCGGTCAGCTGTGCGGTCGACAGGGTGAGCTCGGTGCGGGCGCGCCGGAAGAACTCGGCGTCCTTAGGGTTGGCCCCCGGCCAGCCCCCCTCGATGAAGCCGACGCCGAGGTCGTCGAGGTGCCGGGCAATGGCCAGCTTGTCGTTGACCGAGAGCGACAGGCCCTCGCGCTGGGCCCCGTCGCGCAGGGTCGTGTCGTAGACGTGGAAGTCGTCTCGGACGTCGGCGGTGGTCACCACACCATCATCGCGGGTCAGGCCCCGGTGCTCTGCTCCTGCGTCCAGGCGCGCAGCACGTCGCGGACCGACAGCACCCCGACGACCGCGTCGGCCTCGCAGACCACCAGGTGCCGGAAACCACCGGCCAGCATGGTCTGCGCAGCCTTGAGCAGGGTCCAGTCCGGCTGTGCCATCACGGCGTCGCGGGTGAGGTGCTCGGCCGCGGGCTCGGTGTCGGGATCCTCGCCTTTGGCGATGGCCTCGAGCACGTCGCGCTCGGTGAGGATGCCCGGGCCGTCGGAGTCAGGGTCGTGGACGACCGCGGCGCCGACCTTGCGCTCGGCCATCGCCTTGGCCACCTGGCGCAGCGTGTGCGCCGGACCGACGGTCAGGACGGTCGGCGTCATGGCATCTCGTACGAGCACAGAACCTCCTCCGGACGGGGCGCCCGGCTGGGCGCCTGCCGCATCAGACCACGGGGTGGAGCCAGCCATGGGTGTCTTGCGCCCGGCCGTACTGCACGTCGAGCAGCGCCGAGCGCAGTTGGGCCGTCACCGGTCCCGGCTCGCCGTCGCCGGCGACAGCCTCCCCGTCCGGCCAGCGCAGCGCGCCGACGGGAGTGATGACCGCAGCCGTGCCGCAGGCGAAGACCTCCACGACCGTGCCGTCCTGCGCGCCCTTGCGCCACTCGTCGACATCGATGCGGCGCTCCTGCACGGTGTAGCCGAGCTCGCGCGCCAGCGTGATGATCGAGTCGCGAGTGATGCCCTCGAGGATCGTCCCGCTCAGCTCGGGGGTCACCAGGGTGCCGTCGTCGAGGACCAGGAAGATGTTCATCCCGCCGAGCTCCTCGAGCCAGCGGTGCTCGACCGCATCGAGGAAGACGACCTGGTCGCAGCCGTTGCTGATGGCCTCCTGCTGGGCGAGCAGCGACGAGGCGTAGTTGCCACCGGTCTTGGCGGCGCCGGTGCCGCCGGGAGCCGCCCGCACGTAGTCCTGCGACAGCCAGAGCGAGACGGGTCGCAGCGGTCCCGAGAAGTAGTTCCCGGCCGGTGAGGCGATCACGAGAAAGCGGGCCGACTCGCTCGGGCGCACACCGAGTCCGACCTCGTCGGCGTACATGAAGGGCCGCAGGTAGAGCGACGTGCCGTCGCCGTCCGGCACCCAGTCGAGGTCGGTGCGCACGAGCAGATCGCAGGCCTCGACGAACGCGTCGACCGGCAACTCCGGCAGGGCCAGTCGCGCGCAGGAGCGCACCATCCGGGCGGCGTTGCGCTCGGGGCGGAACAGCGCCACCGAGGCGTCGGGCTGGCGGTAGGCCTTGAGGCCCTCGAAGACCTCCTGGCCGTAGTGCAGGACGACACAGGCTGGGTCCATGGTCAACGGCGCGTAGGCCTGCAGGCGCGCGTC
>JANPHZ010000095.1:0-15035 GCA_031424715.1 Frankiaceae bacterium | reverse complement strand
GAGGCGCACAGGGATATCTGAATCCCAAGCGCGGCGCGCAGCCGGCGCGCTTCAAGACGATCGTGATGATTGTGCCGGTGGTGCCCTGACGCTCAAGCTGTCAGCGATCAGCCTTCAGTTCTCAGCTTTCAAGTAGATCGCCCCACCCTTATCGCGGAACTCGCGCGACTTGTCGGCCATTCCCGCCTCCGCTTCGGCCATCGACCGCACCTGCTGCGTCAGTTCCATCGAGCAGAACTTCGGCCCGCACATCGAGCAGAAGTGCGCGACCTTGGCGCCGTCGGCGGGCAGCGTGGCGTCGTGATAGGCGCGCGCGGTGACCGGATCCAGCGACAGGTTGAACTGATCGTCCCAGCGGAACTCGAAGCGCGCCTTCGACAACGCGTCGTCCCAGGACTGCGCGCGGGGATGGCCCTTGGCGAGGTCCGCAGCATGCGCGGCAATCCTGTAGGCGATCACGCCGGCCTTGACGTCGTCGCGATTCGGCAGACCGAGGTGCTCCTTCGGGGTCACGTAGCAGAGCATCGCGGTGCCGTACCAGCCGATCATCGCGGCGCCGATGGCACTCGTGATGTGGTCGTAGCCGGGCGCGATGTCGGTGGTCAGCGGACCGAGCGTGTAGAACGGCGCCTCCTTGCAGACCTCGAGCTGCAGGTCCATGTTCTCCTTGATCTTGTTCATGGGGACGTGGCCGGGGCCCTCCACCATGACCTGCACGTCGTACTCCCAGGCAATCTGGGTGAGCTCGCCGAGCGTGCGCAGCTCGGAGAACTGCGCGTCGTCGTTGGCGTCGGCAATGCAGCCGGGGCGCAGCCCGTCGCCGAGCGAGAACGTCACGTCGTACGCCGCCATGAGCTCGCAGATGTCACGGAAGTGCGTGTAGAGGAAGTTCTCCTCGTGGTGCGCGAGGCACCACGCCGCCATGATCGAGCCGCCGCGGCTGACGATGCCGGTCTTGCGCTTGGCCGCCAGCGGGACGTAGCGCAGCAGCACCCCGGCGTGGACGGTGATGTAGTCCACGCCCTGCTCGAACTGCTCGATCAGGGTGTCGCGGTAGACCTCCCACGACAGGTCCTCGGCCTTGCCGTTGACCTTCTCCAGCGCCTGGTAGATCGGCACCGTCCCGATCGGTACGGCGGAGTTGCGCAGGATCCACTCGCGGGTGGTGTGGATGTTGCGCCCGGTCGACAGGTCCATGACCGTGTCGGCGCCCCAGCGGGTGGACCAGGTCATCTTGTCGACCTCCTCCTCGATGGAGGAAGCCACCGCGCTGTTGCCGATGTTGGCGTTGATCTTCACCAGGAAGTTGCGGCCGATCGCCATCGGCTCGGACTCGGGGTGGTTGATGTTGAGCGGCATGACCATCCGGCCGGCGGCCAGCTCGGACCGGACGTGCTCGGTCGTGCAGCCCTCGCGCAACGCGACGAACTCCATCTCCGGCGTCACGATGCCCTGCTTGGCGTAGCGCAGCTGCGTGACGGTCTGGCCGGGCTTGGCGCGCAGCGGCTTGCGACTGCCCTGGAAGACGCTGTCCAGGTTGCGGTGGTCATGGGCCTTGAGGCCGTTGTCGATCGGCTGCACGGCGCGACCGTCGTACTCCTGCGTGTCGCCACGCTCGGCGATCCAGTCCTTGCGCAGCGCGGGCAGGCCGAGGCGGATGTCGGTGCGCAGAGAGGTGTCGGTGTAGGGGCCGCTGGTGTCGTAGAGCACCACACTGTCGCCCGTGCTGAGCAGCACCTCGCGCATCGGCACGCGCAAGTCGGCGCGGCTGCCCTGCAGGTAGGTCTTGCGGCTGCCGGGGAACGAGGTGCCCTCGGTCTGGTCCGTGGGTGCGTCGTCGAGCGTCGTCATGGAGCTCCTCCCTACGCCGGAGTCACCGCGAGGGCGCTGCCGGATCAGGTGCGAACGGTCGACGGCCGGTCCAGCCGCCCTCTCAGCCTCAGGCGCGAGGCTCCCGCGGGTCACTGCCGACCCTAGCCGTGCCAGGCTGATCGTGTGCGTACGACGGGGCGGCGGGGTCACCTGGCGGCACTTGGTCTCGGGCTCGTCGGGTGCCTGCTTGCCTCCTGTGCCCCAGACGACGCCACCACGATCCCGAGCCGCCCACCGGTGGCATCCGGTTCCACCGGCTCCGCACCGGAAGCTGCCCCCACCGTTGCCCCCGTGCCGTCGCGGCAGGCCGGGTGGGTGGTGGGGGCCAGCCCGTTGCCGCTGCGCCCGGACGGGTTCGGCCAGGTGCTGGCGACCCCGCAGGTCCTGCGGGACAGGCGGCTGCCGACCGTCGACGTCCTCGCCCCGCCGAAAGACGGCCGCTTCACTGCGACGACCTCCCGGATCACCCCGGCCTTCCGGAACCGGATGGGTCAGACCTGGTCGGAGCGCTGCCCGGTGCGCCTCGACCAGCTGCGCTACCTCACCGTGTCGTTTCGCGGCTTTGACAGCCGGCCGCACACCGGCGAGCTCGTCGTCGCCGCCTCGGTCGCCGCTGACGTGGTCAGCGTCTTCCGGTCGCTGTACGCCGTCTCGTTCCCGATCGAGCAGATGCGCCTGCCGACGACGGCTGACCTGACCGCGCCGCCGACCGGCGACGGCAGCAACACCGCGGCCTACGTCTGCCGCGCGGCGCGCGGGCAGAAGCGCTTCTCCGCCCACGCCTACGGCACCGCGCTCGACATCAACCCGTTCCACAACCCGCACGTCAAGCGCGATCTGGTGCTGCCCGAGCTCGCCTCGGCCTACGCCGACCGGAGCTGGCTGCGGCCCGGGATGATCACGCCGGGCTCTGCCGCCGTACGCGCCTTCGACCGCATCGGCTGGACCTGGGGCGGCACCTACCGCTCCTCCAAGGACTGGATGCACTTCTCGCTGTCCGGGCTCTGAACCCTCATTGTCGGCGCCGGCTCCTAGGGTGACCCGGTGACCGATGTGATCGAAGCCCACGGGCTCGTCAAGCGCTACAGCAGCCGGAGCGGCGAGGTGCGCGCGCTGGACGGCCTCGACCTGCGGGTGCCCGAGGGCACGGTGCTGGGCCTGCTCGGCCCCAACGGCGCCGGCAAGACCACCGCGGTGCGCATCCTCACCACGCTTCTCACCGCCGACGAGGGCGCCGCACGCGTCGCCGGTATCGACGTGCGCGCGGATCCCGACGGCGTGCGCCGTCGCATCGGTCTGTCGGGGCAGTACGCCGCCGTCGACGAGTACCTCACCGGCTTCGAGAACCTCGTCATGGTCGGGCGGCTCTACAAGCTGGGGCGGGAGCGGTCCAAGCAGCGCGCCCGTGAGCTGCTCGAGCAGTTCGACCTGGTGGCCTCCGGCGACCGCCCCGTCAAGGGCTACTCCGGGGGCATGCGGCGGCGCCTCGACCTCGCCGGCGCCCTGGTCGCCCGCCCCCCGGTGCTCTTCCTCGACGAGCCCACGACCGGGTTGGACCCGCGCAGCCGCAACGGCATGTGGGAGGTCATCCGTGAGCTGGTCCGAGGCGGCACCACGTTGCTGCTCACGACGCAGTACCTCGAGGAGGCCGACCGCCTCGCCGACGACATCGTCGTCATCGACGCCGGGCGCGCCATCGCGCACGGCACGGCCGATGAGCTGAAGCGGCAGGTCGGCGGCGAGCGCGTCGAGCTCGTGCTCGCCGATCCCACCGACGTCGATGCCGCCCGAACGGCGCTGTCGGCCGTCGCGGTCGGCGAGATCGAGCTGGACCCGGACGGTCGGACGATGACGGCCCCGGTGGCGGGCGGGGCGACCGACCTCGCCACCGCGCTGTCCGGGCTCGCTGCCGCAGGCGTGACGGTCAGCGACATCGGCCTGCGCCGCCCGACCCTCGATGACGTCTTCCTGTCCCTGACCGGTCACGCGGCCGTCGTCCCGACCGAGGAGGTCGCGTGAGCGCCGCCGCAGACGCGTTCTCCGACGGGGCTGTCGTCGTACGCCGCAACCTGACCAAGATCGTCCGGGTGCCGGAGATCTTGATCTTCACCTGCATCCAGCCGGTGATGTTCGTGCTGCTGTTCGCCTACGTCTTCGGCAGCGCAGTCACCCTCCCCGGGACCAACTACCGCGAGTTCCTCATCGCGGGGATCTTCGCGCAGACCACGGTCTTCGGCGCGACCTTCACCGGCGCCAGCCTGGCCCAAGACATGGAGAAGGGGATCATCGACCGCTTCCGGTCGCTGCCCATGTCGAGCACGGCGGTGCTGGTGGGACGCACCGTCAGCGACGTCGTCATCAACGCGATCAGCCTCGTGGTGATGGCCCTGACCGGGCTGGTCGTGGGATGGCGCATCAACTCGTCGTTCGTCGAAGGGCTCGCCGGTTTCGCCCTGCTGCTCTTCTTCGCGTGGACCCTGTCGTGGATCCTGGCCTGGGTCGGCCTGATCGTGCCGAGCCCCGAGGTGGTGCAGAACGCCTCGTTCCTGGTGATCTTCCCGCTGACCTTCATCGCCAACACGTTCGTGCCGCTGGAGAACCTGCCGACGGCGCTGCGGGTCTTCGCGGAGTGGAACCCGGTGTCCACCGTCACCCAGGCGACCCGCAACCTCTTCGGCAACAACCTCGGCGTGACCCAGGTCTCCGGTGCCTGGCCCATCGAGCACGCCGCGCTCTACTCCTGCCTGTGGGGCCTGGCGATCCTGGCGGTCTTCGTGCCGCTGTCCGTCCGGGCCTACCGCCGAGCCGCCTCGAAGTAGTCACCACCACGAAAGGCTCACGATGACCACCACGACTCGCAACGGCAAGCCGACGCACAAGGGGCTGGCCCTGCTCGTCATCGCCATCAGCCAGCTGATGGTGGTGCTCGACGCGACGATCGTGAACGTCGCCCTCAACGACATCTACCTCGCCCTGGGCTTCACCTCCCAAGCCGACCTGTCGTGGGTCGTCACGGGATACACCCTGACTTTCGGTGGCTTCCTGCTGCTGGGCGGCAAGCTCGCCGACCGGCTGGGCCGGCGGTCGGTCTTCATCGCCGGTTCCGTGCTCTTCGCCATCGCGTCCGCCGTCGGCGGCGGGGCGCAGAGCCAGGAGATGCTCATCATCGCCCGCCTCGTGCAGGGCCTCGGTGGTGCGCTCATGTCGCCGTCAGCCCTCAGCCTGCTCACCGTCATCTTCGACGAGGGCCCGGAGCGCAACAAGGCGCTCGGTGTCTTCTCGGCGATCACCGCCGGCGGCGCCGCGCTGGGGTTGATTCTCGGCGGCGTGCTCACCGATTACCTCAACTGGCGCTGGGTGCTGTTTGTCAACATCCCCATCGCGGTGCTCGCCGTGCTGGGTGCCTTGCGCTTCGTGCCGGAGAGCAAGGACGAGACTGCCCAGGGCTTCGACGTCGCCGGGGCGGTGCTCGCCACCGGTGGGCTGATTGCACTCGTCTACGGCCTGGTCAAGGTCAACGACCCCACCGTTTCCGGTCGGACCAGCCTGCTGACCTTCCTGCTCGCCGGCGGCTTGCTCATCGCCTTTGTCATCTGGCAGTTGAAGGCCACCAACCCGCTGGTGCCGTTCCGGCTCTTCCGCACCCGCTCGATCCTGGCCGCCGATGTCGGTGCGCTGCTCATCGGCACCGGCATCTTCGCCCTGTTCTTCTTCGTCGTGCTATGGATGCAGCAGGTCAACGGCTACAGCGCGATCCGTTCCGGGCTCGCGTTCCTACCGATGACCTTTCTCATCGGCGGCAGCGCGGCCTTCGCCGCCAAGAACCTCGCGCGCACCGGACCTCGACCGCTGCTCATCACCGGGATGACACTGGCCAGCACCGGCATGCTCCTGCTGGGCCTGCGCCTGGAGCCCGACAGCAGCTACGTCACGGTGGTCCTGCCGAGCCTGGTGCTCGTGGCTCTGGGCATGGGCATGAGCTTCGTGTCCCTCACCGCCGCCGCCGTGGCCGGAGTGCCCCACGAGGACGCCGGGATCGCCTCGGCGCTGCTCAACGCCGGTCAGCAGGTGGGTGGTGCGCTCGGCCTGGCCATCCTGGCTGCCGTCAGCACCGCGCGCAGCGGAGCGGTCTTCCCGGGCTTCGAGGCGGCCCAGATGAAGCTCCAGCAGATCCCGCGCACTGTCCCGCCCACCGAGGAGACGCAGTCGCTCATCGCCAAGGTGCAGGACGCTCTGGTGCAGGGCTGGGGGGTGGGCTTCGTCGTCGCGGCCGGCTTCCTGCTCGCCGCCGGCCTGGTGTTCAGCACCATCCGGGTCAGCAAGCAGGCAGCTGCGGCCGCCCTTGCCGAAGCCGGCGCGCCGGGCTGACGTCGTACGACGTCAGGACGCGAGCGGACCGGCCCAGGCCAGTGGGGGCTCGCCGGAGACCTGGCGGCGGAACTCGCCGAGGTACCAGCTGGCGAGCTCGCGCAGCAGCGGGGTGCGCGGCAGGGTAAGCAGCTGCTCGGCAACGCAGTACTCGTCAGCCAAGGCCATCCAGTGCTCCAGGTCCGCGGCCGCCTGGACCACGCTCGCGGGGACCGAGTAGGTCAGATCCACCGTCGCCAGCCCGGCGGCAACGGCCTCTTCGATCTGGGCGTCCGGCCGGGCGGCAGCGCTGCCGTAGCGCACGCCGAGCACCTCGATGAGCTCGAGGAAGGCCGCGGGCAAGGTGGTGGTCGGGGCGTCGACCGACAGGGCCAGCAGCGCGAACTCGCGCAGGAGCTCGTCGTGCCGCTCGCGCGACTCGATCAGCAGCCGCACCGGAAGCCCGCGAAGCTCCACCGCATGCTGCGGGGCACCGACGTCGGCGGGGGTGTAGCGACCCAGCGGCGGCTCGCGTCCCGCACTCACAACTCGGCGTCCATCAGATCGCCGGTGTTCACGTCTTGCCATGGGTCAGACCCACCGGCCACGACAAAGCGAATGGTCTTGCCGGTCTCGTCCACGGCGACCTGCCAGCTCTGCGCCAGCTTGTCGAGCAGCTCGATGCCCCGGCCGGTTGTCGCGTCGTGGGCATGCCGTCGGCGTCGAGGCGAGAACCGGGACCCGTCCCGGACCTGGATCTCCACCCTTTCGTCTTCCAGCCGATCCACCGTCAGGACGATGTCGGTGCGCGCGTGCAGCACGCTGTTGGTGACGAGTTCGCTGGCGAGCAGCACGGCGGTGTCGACGAGGTCAGGCAGTTCCATCAGGGCGAGGCGCTCCGCCACGAAGCGGCGGGCGGCGCTCACTGAGGCAGCCTCGGGCGCGAGCTCGACGGCGTCAGCCATCGAGGCACCCGTGAGCGTGGAACGACTGCACGAGGTCACCGTAGACGCCCCGCCCCGACGCTGCAGCCAGGTCCCCGAAAGATCTGGCTGTGTCCCACTTGCGGAACATGTCCGCGTCGCCCCGCGTCGGGGGGGAACCTTCACCTTCCCCTCGGGCCATCGGCCATGATGTGCGCATGGTCAACGCGGACGGGCCCGGGGTGAACGCCTCGCCAGGTGGAGCCAGGCCGATCCGGCTCGCCGGCTTCCCGGCTGTGCTTTTCGCGGCCGCCCACGAACAGTGGGAAGCCCTGCTGCGCGAGTACTCCCTACGCGGGATGGGCGGCACCCAGCAGTCGTTCGCGCACGAGGAGGTCAACCGCGGGCGACAGGCCCTCAACGTCCTGGCCGACGCGGCGGAGGACGCTGGTGGCGCCGAGGCGGATCTGGCGGTACTGGTCGATCACGCGGGCGATTTCGCCGTACTTCAGGCCGTGTTGCACGACGCGCGGCGATTGTCCCTCGCAGGTGAGCTCCTCACCGTGCCGACCCTGCCGGAGATCGCGGCCCTGCGGAACTGGGTCTGTGAAGAGGTCCCGGCTCAGGCAGCCGGTGCTGAGCCGACGGCGTGGAGAGCGGGCCTGATCCATGACGATCCGGACGATCCGCCGGCAGCGCAGTGGGACGCGACGGTCGTTCCCGGGTCGCACGTCGCGTGGGTCTTGGGCGACGACCACAACCGGATCGTCGACGCGAGTCCCCCGGCCCTGTCCTTGCTCGGCTGGGGTTCGGAGCTCGTCGGTCAGCGGCTGCTGGCGATCATCCCGCAGGAGCTGCGCGAGGCCCACATCGCCGGTTTCATGCGCAGTGTCGTGTCCGGCGAGGGAGCGTTGTTCGATACGCCCTTGGCCCTGCCAGCGCTGCGCGCCGACGGCTCGCAGGTGCCGATCTGGTTGACGCTGACCCGGCACCAGGCGCACCGAGGCCGGCACGTCTACCTCGGCGTCCTCGCCGCGCGCGAGACGACCTGACGGGTCAGCGCTGCCCTTCGCTGATCTGCTGGGCGACGATGCCGGCTCCTAACCGGCGATTGACCCGAGCGGTGAGTTCGGGCGCCCACGCGTTGAGCTTGGCGCTGGCGCGGAGCAGGGCCGGCGCCACGTCGACATCGCCCTGGTCGCGCAGGACAGCTCGTACGACGGCCGCCGCCACCTCCTCCGGGCTGCTCGTGCCGACACCCTTAGGCAGGGTCACGCCCGAGTTGGCGAACATGCCGGCGTCCCTGATGAAGCCGGGGTTGATGCACGACACCCCGACGCCGCTGCCGTGCAGCTCGGCGCGCAGGCCCTGCGCAAAGCCGCGCAAGCCGAACTTCGTCGCCGAGTAGACCGACGCGCCGCTCGTCGCGATCTTGCCCGACAGGGAGGAGATGTAGACGACGTGGCCTGTCCCCCGGCTGCGCCACTGCGGCAGGAGGGCAAGCGTCAGCTGCATCGGCGCCCGCAGGTTGACCTCGAGGGCCGCATCGAGGTCCTCGGGGGTGAACCCGGAGAGCTCGCCCGACGCCGGCAGCGCCGCGTTGGCCACGAGCAGATCGATGTCTGCGTGCTCCTGGGCCAGGCGCATCACGGCGGCCCGATCGGACAGGTCGCAGGCGACCGCGCGACTCCCGGTCTCCTCGGCCAGGGGCGCGAGGACCTCGCTCCGCCGGCCGGTCAGGACCAAGCCGACTCCCTCGCGGTGGAGCTGTCGGGCGATCGCGTGCCCGATGCCCCCGGTCGCGCCGGTGACCAGCGCCGTACGTCCTCGAAGATCCATGCGCGCAGGCTAGTGCTCACCGGAGCTGCGGAAGCGGCGCCCTCAGCTGCGCCGGCCGCTGATCGACGCGAAGCCCAGCCAGGTGTGACGGTTGCCGGCCCAGCACCAGCCGACCTTGGGCGCGTGCCGACGCTCCGGGCCGTCGCGTCCCGTGCCGTTGCTGATCCACAGGGCTGGCACCCGCGGGTCCAGGTCACCGTTGGAAGTGCGCAGCCGGGAGCCGGCCGCCATGAAGCAGCGGTTGCGTTCGAGCAGGTCCGGCCGGTGCAGGAGCCACTGCACCGCCTCGCCGATGGTCATGGGCCAACGACCGGCCTGGCGCAGCGCGGGCACCGCCTCGTTCGGCGACCAGTTGGCCAGGTGATCACCCCTGTCCGGGTCGGCGGCCGCGTAGACGGGTCCCGGCGGAAGCTCCATGCCCTCCAGCGGCGCGAAGTCCTCCAGATCGGGCAGGTCGACCACGACGAAACCTGACTTCTCGCGGTGCTGGAGCAAGGGGACCAGCGCGGCGCAGGGCAGGCGGTCCGGGTGGATCACCAACAAGCCGGACGGCTGCGCAGCACCCAGGTCTCGCGCGTGTTCCCGCAAGCCGTCGGTCGACAGCCCTGCCGCCTCGTGCAGGCCCAGCCCGATCAGGGCGGCGGCCTGCTCTTCCATCGTCGGCAGTGTCTGCGTTGGCGTCATCGGGCCGTCAACGCGCGCCGCCGGCCTCCCGTTCCAACACCGTCAACCCGTGGCCCGGACAATGTGGCGACGGCGCGCAGCTCGTAGGTGACGAGCCCCGCAGCAGCAGCGATCCACCAGAGCCCGGCGAGCAGTGCCCCCACGAGTGGCGTGCCGGCCAGGAAGAGGCCCGCTCCGACCGCCAAACCGGTGACCGCCAGCGCCCGCTGCCGCCTGGACTGCTCCTTGTCTGCCCCGCGCGCCGGGTCGCGAACGCGCAGACCGAGTGCCGCCAGAAAGGTCAACAGAGCTGGGATGCAGAGCGCTGTGGCCAGCTTGAACTGGGTTCCCTGCTCGCCCGCCATCAGCCAGGCGACGAGCGGCACGGCAAGCAACTCCAGCGAGACGAGCATGGCCAGCGGTAGGGCGCGCGCCATGCGCGCGCTGTGGGCGGAGGGCAGGAGCAGTCCATTGCTGCCGACCGGAGCCGGCTGAGGGGCAGAGGTCTGCACGAGAACGAGCAGCGTGAGCATCGCCAGGACGAGCGCGGGAAGATATCCGGGCGCTCTCGCCGCCAGCGCTGACGAGATGATGACCAGCACGAGGTAGAAGATGCTTTGGGACCGGGCCCGGCGACGACGGCCCAGCAGCCACACCCACCACGTCACCCAGGCCCCAGACAGCCGGAAGTCATCTGGCTCGGCGCTCCTGACCCGCGCACTGCGTGAAGACCGGCGTACTGCCCGACCGCCAGGTCGACCCGCCGCGATCGAGCCGACGACGAGCGCCTCGGCTCGCATGAGCGCCATCGCGGCAACGACAGCCCCGGAGGCGCACCAAGCCAACGCCGAGGGAAGGGCGAGGCTGCCGCCAGCCGCGGGTGCACCGAGGAAGGCTGCCACAGCCTCGGACCGAGTGAGGACCCAGCCGCAGGCCCCCACGAGGGCCACCCCGGCGATCCTGCGCACATGCGGCTGCCGATGGCTCTCGATGTACGCCGCAAAGGCGAAGCGCGCGGACGCCGACGTCAACGCATAGCCAGCAGCCCAGAGCCCCAGGACCCCAGCGACGGCCAGGTCCAGCGAACCTGAAGAGATCAGCTGCGCACCGACCGTGAACGAGGCGACCTGGAGGCCGTAGAGAAGCAGCCCTCTAGCGCGCTGAGCGAGGATCGCAGCCGCTCCCCCGGGTGTGGTCACCAGCCATTGCGCCTCTGCCGGCTTGATGTTCAGCACTGGGTCAAGCAGTCCCGCAAAGGCGAGCGCCACCATGAGAGCGATGACCAGCCCGAGTGCGCCTCGGTCCGCGGTCGGCCGCCCCGCAGCCGCCACCGTTCCCAAGCCGAGGTAGTGAATGAACCCGATCCCCACCGCCGCAACCACGATGGCAAACACGTAGGTACTCGGTTCGCGAAGGGCCCGCCGTCGTTCGGCGCGGCGCAGGATGCGCGAAGCCCTTACCACGCTCACTGTGCTCACTGTGCAAGCGCCAGATAGGCCGTCTCTAGATCAGCGTCGATAAGACCGCTGGCCGCGCGAAGCGCGTCCAGACCTCCGCGCGCCACCATGCGGCCGTGGGCGAGGACGACATAGGAGTCCGCGAGCACCTCCAGCTCGGCGAGGCGGTGACTCGACAGGACGACGCAGGCACCCTCGTCGCGCAGGCCACGGATGAGGCTACGGAGTTCGCGCTGAGCCTGCGGATCCAGACCGTTGAAAGGTTCATCGAGCAGGACCACACGGCTGTCGTGCATCAGCACCATGGCCAGCGCTACCTTGCGGCGCATGCCCTGGGACAGTTTGCTGCCGAAGGCATCACGCGACGAGGCGAGGTCGAAGCGCTCGAGCAGGTCTGCAGCTTTCGTCCGCCAGCCCGGGACCTCGAAGGCACGGGCGATGAACTGCAGATGCTCGGCCACGGTGACGTGCGGCCACAACACCGGCTCTTCGGGGAGATAGCCAAGTCGGCGTCGCGCCTCGACGCTGCCGCGCTCGGCGTCACCGAGGCAAACACTGCCGGACCGGATGCTGATGAGCCCGGCGATGGCCTGGAACAGAGTCGATTTCCCCGCCCCGTTCGCCCCGACGAGGCCGAGGAGGCTTCCCGGTCCGGCGGCGAAGGTGACCTCGTCCAAGGCGACGAACTTCTTGTAGGCGACGGTGAGAGAACGAACGGACAATGCCGCCGAATCAGTGGTCACTCCGTGAATGTGCCACGCGCCTGGTTCCGAGTCGCCTAGCGCAGATGGGTCACGTTTTTCTGTCAGTCGATCCAACCGCGGGGCCCGATGTTGCGGCCGTTGCGATGAGGGGGGACGAGTCGGCCTGTAAGCCGGGTTCTGTCCTGCCCGAGAGCAGTGACGGTCATCCATCTGGGACCGCTGTTGCCAGCGGCCTCGTGCGGTCTACCCCTGAGCTCAGGCGGGCCGCCCTCAAGCACTCAGGCAAGGGCCCGAAGACCCTCTCTTGACCTTGCTCCGGGTGGGGTTTGCCGAGCCGCCCGGGTCACCCCGGGCGCTGGTGGGCTCTTACCCCACCGTTTCACCCTTACCGGTGGCCACCTCCGAAGAGGCAGCACCGGCGGTCTGTTTTCTGTGGCACTTTCCCGCGGGTCACCCCGGGTCGGTGTTACCGATCACCCTGCCCTGTGGAGCCCGGACTTTCCTCGACGGGTTGCCCCGCCGCGACCGTCCGGCCGACTCGTCCCGCCAGCAGGCTACTGCGTTCGAGCCGTCACAGGTGCCCCGTGTCGTTGAGGGAGCGGACGACCGCCGGACCGTCGGCCGACCAGGCCACCTCGGACAGGCAGGCGAGGTCGAGGTGCATCCGGTACAGCGCCGAGGGCGGTGCTTCCAGCGCCATCCGCACCAGCGTCTTGATCGGGGTCACGTGCGAGACGACAACGACCGTCTGCCCGCCGTACGACGAAAGGATGCGGTCCCGCGCTTGACGGACACGCACCGAGGTGGCGTCGAACGACTCGCCGCCCGGCGGCGCCACCGCGGTCGAGGCCAGCCAGGCCTCGATCGCGTCCGGCCAGCGCTCGCGAACCTCGCCGAACGTGTGGCCCTCCCAGTCGCCGAAGTCGGTCTCGCGCAGCCCCTCATCGGTGACGACGTCGAGGCCGAGAGCGGCAGCCGCCAGCGCAGCGGTTTCCTGCGCCCGTCGCAGCGGCGAGGCAACGACCGCCGTGGCGCCGCAGGAGGCCAGCCGTACGGCGGCCGCCGCGGCCTGCGCGCGACCGACCTCCGTCAGCGGATGGTCGCCGATGCCGCTGAAGCGCTTCTGCACCGACAGGGTTGTCTGCCCGTGGCGCAGGAGCAGCGTGGTGGTCGGGGGCGTCGGGTCGTCCTGCCATCCGGAGAGCCGGTTCGGCGCTGCCGCCTTCGCCTGCAGAAAGCTGTCTGCGGCGTCGAGCGACCAGGTGTCGCCCTGGGCGGCGGCGTCCATCGCCTCGTTGGCCAACCGGTCGGCATGGGAGTTCTGCGCGCGCGGGATCCATTCGAAGCGCACTGCCGGCAGCTGCGCGACCAGGGCCGCCGCCTCGCGGGCCAACGGCTTCATGGACGGGTGCTTAACCTGCCAGCGCCCGCTCATCTGCTCCACGACGAGCTTGCTGTCCATCCGCACGTGGACCTCGGCCGGGTCGAGCTCGAGCGCTGCCGTCAGGCCGGCAATCAACCCGCCGTACTCCGCCACGTTGTTGGTGGCCGTGCCGATCGAGGCGGCTCGCTCGGCCAAGACCTCACCGGTAGCGGCGTCGCGCACGACGGCGCCGTAGCCGGCCGGGCCGGGGTTGCCGCGCGAACCGCCATCGGCCTCGATGACCAGTCGCCGGTTCATGACAGCGGGCAGGTCACAGCCCGGACTCTGCGGTCCGCACCATGATCCTGCCGCACTCGTCGTGCCGCAGCACGTCATCGACGCTGGCGTTGCGCACCGCGCTCTTCTCGTTGCCCATCAGGTCGAGTCGGCAGCCGCCGCAGCGCCCGTGCTGGATCGCCCCGGCCCCGACCCCGCCGTTGTCGACGCGGATCTTGTCGTACATCGCGAGCAGGTCGGCGGGGAAGGTCGCCGCGAGCTCGGCCCGCGCAGTCACGGTCTGGGCAGACTCCTCGTCGATCTGGGTGAATGCCTCGTCTCGGGCGGCGGCCGCCGCGTCCCGCGCCGCGAGCAGGGTGTCTGCCTCGCCGGTCAGGCGATCGAGCTCGGCCTGCGCTGCCTCGGCCCGCTCCATCACCTCGAGCTCGCTGTCCTCGAGGTCGGACTGGCGCCGCTGCAGGGTCGCGACCTCGTGCTGCAGCTCCTCGAGCTGCTTGGCGACCGTGATCGCCCCGGAGGAGAGCCGCTCCTCGTCGCGGGCTCGGCGCGCCCGGACCTGCTCGATCTCGTCCTCGAACTTCTTGGTCTCGCGCGCGAGGTCGGACACCAGGGTCCGGGCCCGAACCGTGTCGTCGTGCAGCGCCTCGACCGCCTTCTCGGTGCGGTCGATCTCGGCGAGCTCCGGCAGCGTGCGGCGACGGTGAGCCAGCCGGTCCAGCGCGCTGTCCAGGGCTTGCAGCTCCAGCAGTCGCAACTGGACGAACGGGTCGGCCTTCACAGCGTCGGGCTCCTCGCATGGGTCGTCCAGGGGTCCGTGACCAACGTCGACACGGCGGTGTCCACCGTAGTGGCGGCGGCGAGCCACGCCGCGGCGTCGACTAGCCAAGGCCACTCGGTGGCCCAGTGGGCGGCGTCGAGCAGGGCTAGACCCTCCGGAGCCTCGAGCGCCGGGTGGTGGCGCAGGTCGGCCGTGAGAAAGGCGTCAGCGCCGGCAGCTGCTGCCTCCCGGAGCAGGTCGTCCCCAGCCCCGCCACTCACGGCGAGGGTCTCGACGACCTTCAACGGATCGCCCGCAGCGCGCACGCCCCACGACGTGGCCGGCAAGGCCGCCGCAGCCCGGATCGTCAACTCCTGCAGGGTGATCGGCTCGGGCAGCCGGCCAATCCGACCGAGCCCGCGTTGCTCCCCCGGGTCGTCCGTCATCGGTCGCAGCGGCCTGGTCTCGCGCAGGTCGAGGCGCGCAGCCAGCGCGTCACTGACCCCGGGGTTCGCGACATCGGCGTTGGTGTGCGCCACGTAGAGCGCGCACCCACCGGCGATGAGCCGATGGACACTGCGTCCCTTGGCGTCAGTGGCCGCGACGGTGGACGTGCCTCGCAGGTAGAGCGGGTGGTGGGTCACCAGCAGGTCGGCTCCGCGCTCGGCCGCCTCTGCCACGACAGCCTCGACCGGGTCGACGGCGAACAACACCCGTCGTACGACGGCCTGCGGGTCTCCGACGACGAGGCCGACCGCGTCCCAGGACTCCGCCCACTGCGGGGGGTAGAGCCGCTCAAGCGACGCCACCACG
>JANPHZ010000094.1:0-1676 GCA_031424715.1 Frankiaceae bacterium | reverse complement strand
GCTGAGCGGCCGCCTCGGCGAGCTCGCCCACCTGGTCGCCGACGTCGCGGGCGAGCTCGCGTCCTACGCCTCCGCGATCGACGTCGACCCGCTGCGGCTCGCGGCGGCCCAGGAGCGGCTTGCCGTCGTCACCGCGCTCGTACGCCGACACGCGGCCACCGACGTGGACGGGGTGCTCGCCTGGGCGGCACACGCCGGGCTGCGCCTCGCTGAGCTCGAGGGCGCCGACGACCGGGTCAGCGAGCTGCGCACGGAGAGCGGTCAGCTCGAGGCAGCGCTGGGGCAGCTCGCCGGACGGCTGAGCGCAGCCCGGGCCGAGGCAGCCGCCCGGTTCGGGGCGGCCGTCAGCGCCGAGCTGGTCGACCTCGCGATGCCGCACGCGCTTGTCAGCGCCGCGGTGACCCAGCGCGAGGACCCACAGGGCTTGCCCGTGGGGGAGCGCCGACTGGCGGCCGGTCCGGACGGTGTCGACGACGTCGAGCTGCTGCTCGCGGCACACCCCGGGGCGCCGCCGCGCGCGTTGCACAAGGGCGCGAGCGGTGGCGAACTGTCCCGGGTGATGCTCGCTGTCGAGGTCGTCTTCGCCGGATCCGACCCGGTGCCGCTGATGGTCTTCGACGAGGTCGACGCCGGAGTCGGCGGCAAGGCGGCGGTCGAGGTGGGTCGCCGGCTGGCCCGGCTGGCCCGCGACCACCAGGTCGTCGTGGTGACCCACCTGCCCCAGGTGGCGGCGTTCGCAGACCGGCACCTGCTGGTGGAGAAGGAGTCGAGTGGCGCGGTCACCCGCAGCGGGGTCGTGACCCTTGACGACGACGCCCGGGTGCGCGAGCTGTCGCGGATGCTCGCGGGCCTGGACAGCGGCTTGGCCCGCGGTCATGCCGAGGAGCTGCTCGCCGTGGCGGCGGCCGACAAGCGCTGATCCCGGCGCGTGCAGCCCGGTCCGGACGGCTCGCTCTGGCAGACTCGGCCTCGATGAGGTTGTCGCCGCTCCGCCGCAACCGGTCGGGCGATCGCCTGTCCGGCGCCGTCGGCGTGGCCCGGCTCGACCGTCGTACGAAGGACCTGACCAAGCGGCTGCGGCCCGGCGACGTGGCGATCATCGACCACGTCGACATCGACCGGGTCAGCGCCGACGCGCTCGTGGGGTGCAAGGTCTCGGCCGTCATCAACGCCGCGCCGAGCACCAGCGGGCGCTACCCCAACCTCGGGCCGGAGATCCTGCTTGCCGCCGGCATCCCGCTCGTCGACGACGTCGGCAGCGAGGTCTTCGCCGCGGTGCGCGAGGGCGACCGGGTGCGGGTCGAGGGCGGCACGGTCTACGTCGACGAGCGGGTCGTCGCCAAGGGCATCGAGCAGGACGCGATCTCGATCGACGCCGCGATGGCTGAGGCGCGGGCCGGACTGCACACCCAGCTCGAGGCCTTTGCCGCCAACACGATGGAGTACCTGCTCAAGGAGCGCGCACTGCTGCTCGACGGGGTCGGGGTGCCCGAGGTGCGCACCGACTTCGCCGGCCGGCACGCGCTCGTCGTCGTTCGCGGCTACGACTACCGCGAGGACCTGGCAGCGCTGCGGCCCTACATCCGGGAGTACCGCCCGCTGCTGGTCGGGGTCGACGGCGGCGCCGACGCGCTGATCGAGTGTGGCTACCGCCCCGACGTCATCGTCGGCGACAT
>JANPHZ010000093.1:0-1695 GCA_031424715.1 Frankiaceae bacterium | reverse complement strand
GGGCGCCATGATCGGCGTGGCCCTGCTCAGTGCCCAGGGCATCTTCAACCAGGGCGGCCAGGTCTCGGTGTTCCTTATCCAGACGCTGCCGATCCTCGTGCTCTACTTCGCGCCCGGGGGCCTGCTGGCGGTCCTGGGCAGCGTGCGCGACTCGCTGCTGCGGATCGTCGCGCAGCGGCGCAACATCGTGGTGCCCTCGCTCTTCCGCGGCGCGGATGCCGCGGCCGTGTTGAACCGGCTCACCCCGATGAGTCCACCGCTCACCGGGGCCGGGCTCTCCGCCCTGCCCGCCGACGCCCGGTGGTCGATCGACAGCCGCATGCACGGGATGCCCGGCCACGCGCTCTCCGCCGATGACCCGATGGAGGAGGGCTCGCGCGTCGCCGCCGCCGCTGCCGCGATCGATGCCAGCGACGAGGCGGCCGCGGTGACCGCCTCGGCAGAGCCGACCACCCCCGGCAGTGAGCAGGCCGACCTGCTCGCCTCGACAGGAGCCCGCGCATGACCGCCACGATCAACACGCCCGCGGAGCCGATCGAGGACGAGATCGACCCGGCCTACGCCGAGATCGAGCTGCTCGACAGCGGGAAGGGGCCGGGACGCCCCGGGAAGTTCCGGATCCGCGACACCTTCGCGGTCTTCGGGGAGCTCAAGACCACGCCCTTCGGCCTCACGCCGCTGCTGGCGCTCATCGCGATCTACGGCATGCAGCAGATCGAGGGCGCGGCCTACACCTACGCCGGGCCCACTTTCGTGCGCGAGCGCGGCATCGAGATCACCCAGATCATTCAGATCGTCGCGCTCGTCGGGTTCGTCGCGCTGTTCCTCAACATCCTCCTCGGCTACCTCCTCGAGCGCCGCAAGAGAGTGCCGATCCTCATCGCCGGCACTATCTTCGGCGGGTTCTCGGCGTGCTTCACCGGCTTCGCCAACACCACCTCGCAGCTCGGCGGGGTGCGCACAGGCACGGACACCATCAGTGGTGCCGCCCAGGTGCCCGTCAACGCCCTGCTGGCCGACTACTACCCGCCGGAGACCCGCGGGCGGGTCTTCGCGTTGCTGAGCGTCGTCTTCTCCCTTTCCGGGCTTCTCGCGCCCGCCATCGCCGTGGTCGCGCTGGTCACCCTCGGCCTGCAGACGACCTTCATCATCTTCGGACTGGCGATCGTGGTCGCCGGGTTCTACGGCGCCGCGGTCCTGCGTGAGCCCATCCGGGGCTACTTCGAGCGGCTGAGCGTGGGTCTGAACGAGCAGCAGTCTCAGGTCGAGGACGAGCCGCTCTCGCTCGGCGAGGCCTTCCGCACCATCTTCGCCATCCGCACGCTTCGGCGGCTGTTCGTCTCGGACATCATCAACGGGCTCGGCCAGGCCTCCGCCCTGTTCACGATCTTCTACTACTCCGAGGTCTATGGCCTCGGCACCTTGGGGATCTACTTCGTCTTTTTGCCGGCGGGGATCACCACGGTCATCGTCGGATTCATCGCCGGCCGCTACGTCGACCGGCTGATTGCCGTCAACCCCCCGCGTGTGCTGACCGTCTACGGCGGTCTGTCAGTGATCGGGGCGTTGGGCCTGTTCCTGCAGGCGACCGAGCCGCCGCTGGTCCTGCTCATCGTCTTCGCCTGCCTCACCGCCGCGGGCGGAGCCTTCCTGGGCCCCGCCGTCTCCGCGCTCTACACCCAGATCATCCCGGCC
>JANPHZ010000092.1:0-1764 GCA_031424715.1 Frankiaceae bacterium | reverse complement strand
GTCTTCCGCGACGGCGACGAGGTCGAGCTTGGCTCGCGTAACGAGAAGCCGCTGACCCGCTACTTCCCCGAGGTGGTCGCGGCCATCAAGACGAACCTGCCGGAGCGCTGCGTGGTCGACGGCGAGATCGTCATCGCCGCGGGCAAGGGGCTCGACTTCGAGGCCCTATTGCAGCGCATCCACCCGGCTGACTCCCGCGTCCGGATGCTCGCTGAGACCACGCCCGCCTCCTTCATCGCCTGGGACCTGCTGGCTCTGGGCGACGAGTCGCTGCTGGCCGAGCCCTTCGCCGTACGACGAAAGGCTCTTGAGCAAGCGCTCAGCCACGTGCAGGCGCCGGTGCACCTCACCCCGGCGACCGACGACGTGGAGCTGGCCGGTGAGTGGTTCCGGCTGTTCGAGGGCGCAGGCCTCGACGGCGTCATCGCCAAACCGACCGACGGGCCCTACCAGCCGGACAAGCGCGCGATGTACAAGGTCAAGCACGCCCGCACCGCCGACTGCGTGGTCGCGGCCTACCGCCTGCACAAGAGCGGGCCTGTCGTCGGCTCCCTGGTGCTCGGACTCTACGACGACGACGGGGCGCTGCACCACGTAGGCGTGGCGGCGTCGTTCCCGATGAAGCGCCGCGCCGAGCTCATCGACGAGCTAGCGCCCTACCTGCTGACGGACGGAGCCGACCACCCGTGGATCGGCGAGGACACCGGCGAGCGCGCACCCGGCGGCATGCCGAGCAGGTGGAACACCGGCAAGGACATGTCGTTCGTGCCGCTGCGACCCGAGCTCGTCGTCGAGGTCGGCTACGACCACATGGAGGGCTCGCGCTTCCGGCACACGGCGCAGCTGAAGCACTTCCGACCGGATCGCGATGCTGCCTCCTGCACGTTCGCCCAGCTCGAGCGGCCGGTGCGCTTCGACCTGTCCGCCGTGCTGGGGGCATGATCGGCTCATGTCACTGCTGATCAAGCTCCTCGTCTCGGCCGGCGCCTTCTGGCTGGTGGCCTACCTGCTGCCCGGCGTCGACGTGCGCGACGGCGTCGTGAACTACCTCGTGATCGCGGTGATCTTCGGGCTGGTGAACGCCTTCATCGGTCCGGTGCTGCGGGTCCTGTCGTTCCCCCTCACGCTGGCGACCCTGGGCCTGTTCCGCATCATCGTGAACGCGGCCCTCGTCGGCATCACCGCGGCACTCACCAGTCGGCTGGAGATCGACGGCTTCGTCACCGCTGTTCTCGCCGCCCTCATCATCAGCGCGATCACCTGGGTTGCCGACCAGGTAGTTGGCAAGGACGACTGACCCGCCTTGTCCGCAACGCTCGTCGCGTCCGGCCTCACCGTGGCGCGCGGTCCGCTGCTCGTGCTGTCCGACGTCTCCCTCACGGTCGCGCCCGGGAGCCGGATCGGTGTGGTCGGTCCCAACGGTGTGGGCAAGTCGACCCTGCTTGCCTGCATCGCCGGCGAGCTCGCCCCCGACGCCGGATCGGTGAGCCTGGCGCCGCGGGAGGCGACCGTCGGACTGCTCCCCCAAGAGCCGGAGCGCCTGCTTGGGGAGAGCGTCGAAGCGTTCCTGCTCCGCCGTACAGGGGTGACTGAGGCCCAGGCCGCGCTCGATGCGGCGACGGAGGCGCTGACCGTCGGCGCGCCGGGGGCGGACGACGCCTTCAACTCCGCACTCGAGCGATGGCTCGCCCTGGGCGGCGCCGATCTGGAGGTGCGCGCCGAGGAGGTGTGCGCGGATATCGGCCTGTCCCCCGCCCTGCTCGC
>JANPHZ010000091.1:0-12174 GCA_031424715.1 Frankiaceae bacterium | reverse complement strand
CCGTCGACCTCGTCGACGATCCGGCGCACGTCGTCCAGCTCGCGGCGCTTGGGGTCCTCGAGCGCCCAGTCCTCGTAGCGCTTGCCGGGGAAGACCGGGCAGGTCTCCCCGCAGCCCATCGTCACGACGACGTCCGCGTCTTGCACGCCGTCGTACGTGAGCAGGGTGGGGGTCTCGCCGGTGGTGTCCAGCCCGCGCTCGTGCAGCACCTGCACGACCGCGGGGTTGAGCGAGGACCCGGGCTCGGAGCCGGCGGAGCGCACCTCGAGCCGGTCGCCGGCGTAGTGCTCGGTGAGGACCTTGGCGGCCAGGCTCCGGCCGCCGTTGTGGATGCAGGCGTACAGGACGACCGGGCGGCTCACGGGCCCACCAGCTCGTCGGCGACCTGTCGGGCGTCGGGATAGAGCAGTCGTACGGCGCCGAACGCCAGTGCTCCGCCCAGGAGCTGCATCGCGACGAACATCGCGACCGAGCTCGGCGCGATCCCGGCGAAGGTGTCGCTGAGGGTGCGGGCGACGGTGATGGCGGGGTTGGCAAAGCTGGTCGAGCTGGTGAACCAGTAGGCCGCGGTGATGTAGCCGCCGACCGCGAACGCCACCGAGCTGGAGCGGCCGGCGCGCACCACCCCGAAGACCACCAGGACCAGGCCGAAGGTCGCGACGACCTCCCCGAGCCACAGCCCGCCGGCAGACCGTTCGGTGCGGCTGAGCTCCACGGCGGGGAGCGAGAACATCAGGTTGGCCAGGACCGCGCCGAGGCAGCAACCGATGACCTGCGCGGCGACGAAGGTCGCGGCGGCGGCGGGGCGCAGGGCCCCGCAGGCCAGCTCGACCATCGTGACGACGGGGTTGAAGGCGGCCGAGACGGGTCCGAGCGCGAGGATCAGCGCCACCAGCACAGCCCCGGTGATGAGGGCGTTCTCCAGCAGCTGCAGGCCGACGTCGTCGGGCGAGAGCCGCTGCGCGGTGATGCCCGAGCCGATCACGGTCGCTGTCAGGAGCGCACTGCCCAGGAGCTCGGCAAACGCCTTGCGTGCCAGGTCGCTCATCAGCAGCAGGCCGGGTCGATGACGCGGCACAGGGCGCCCAGCGCCTCGATGCGCGGGCGGTAGAAGACGTTGGTGCCCTTGCGGGTGCCCTCGACCAGACCGGCTTCGCGCAGCTGGCGCAGGTGGTGCGACACGGTCGCCTCGGTGAGACCCAGCGCCGGCGCGAGGTCACAGGTGCAGACCCCTGCTGCTGCCTCGGCGAGCAGCAGGCTCATCAGCTGCACCCGCACCGGGTCGGCGAGCGCCTTGAGCCGCAGGGCGACCTCCAGCGCATCGCCGGGATCCATCGCTCCCGAGGCCAGGGGCGCGCAGCACACCGGCGCGCTCAGATCGACGACGGGCAGGGTCTTGGGCACGACAGCCATCCTGCCACACCTTCGACGTACGTCGAAGAACTCCTTGACATGTGTCGAATGATGCGCCACGGTGCTGTCGTTCGACATACATCGAAGAAGGGATCACCCATGACCGTCGTACCGGATTCCGGCCGGGTCCAGCTGGCCCTCAACGTCGACGACCTCACCGCGTCGGTGGCGTTCTACACCCGGCTCTTCGGCCAGCCGCCGAGCAAGCTCCGAGACGGGTACGCCAACTTCGCCATCGCCTCCCCGCCGCTCAAGCTGGTGCTGCTGGAGAACCCCGGGCAGGGGGGCACCCTGAACCACCTCGGGGTCGAGGTCTCGTCGACTGCGCAGGTGCACGAGCACCGCGACCGGCTGCAGGGTCAGGGCCTGGCCACCGAAGTCGAGGACGCGACGGTCTGCTGCTACGCCGAGCAGGACAAGGTGTGGGTCACCGGACCCGCCGGGGAGCGCTGGGAGGTCTACACGGTGCTGGCGGATGTGCCGGCGCCGGCTGCGGCCGCCTGCTGCTGAGCGAAGCGCCCTCGCTGGCCTGATCCGTCGGGCAGGATGGGCGCATGTCGAGCGTGGGAGGGGTCGTCGGGACCCTCGGGGCCTCCCCGCCGCTGCAGCGACTGGTCGCTCTCGTTGCTCGCCTGCTGTCCAGCGAGGCGTCGCCGGTCACCGTGCAGGTCTCGCTCCTCACCGACGAGCAGTCCATCGCCGCGAGCACCGGCCCGGGGGCGCCCGCTGTCGGAACCCGTAGCCCGCTGGCCGACTCGCTGTGCTCGGTCACCGTCGCGCTGCGGGCCCCGCTCGTCGTCGCCGATGCGGCGGCCGACAGCCGCGTCAGTGATCTGCCGCCCGTGACCTCCGGGGCCGTGCGCGCCTACCACGGGGTCCCGCTCGCTGGCCGAGGAGGCGCGCAGATCGGTGCGCTCTGCGCCTACGTCGGTGCGCCTCGCAGCTGGTCGGAGGAGGAGCTCGCCGTGCTCGAGGAGCTCGGCGCGGCCGTCGAGGCCCAGCTCGCGCTCGACGCGGTCACCGGCGAGTTCAGCACGACCCGGATCCGCTGGGAGACCGCCCTCGACGCCGCCGGGATCGGGTCCTTCGACTGGGACCTGCGCACCGACCGGCTCGACTGGGACGAGCGGATGCAGGAGCTCTTCGGCTTCGCGCCCGGCGAGTTCGAGCCGCACATCAGCAGCGGGTTCGAACGGCTGCACGACGAGGACCGTCCAGCGGTCGAGTCGGCCATCGCCTCCGCCGTCGCGGCTTGCGGCGACTACCGGGCAGAGTTCCGAGTGGACATGCCCGACGCCCGCGAGCGCTGGGTGGCGGCGCGGGGGCGCGCCATCGCCGGCCCGGGTGGGCAGGCTGCGCGGCTCATCGGCAGCGCCTACGACATCACCGAGATGCGTAACGTCCGGGACGAGGCCGCCCGACTGCTCGAGACCATGGCCACCGGCTTCGCTGCCGTCGACAACGAGTGGCGGGTGCGCTACCTCAACAGTGAAGGAGCCCGGGTCGTCGGGATCTCCGCGGAGAGCCTGCGGGGCGAGGTGCTGTGGGACCACTTCCCCGGCCTTGCCGAGAGTCCCTTCGGTGAGCGCTACCGCTACGCGATGCAGACGGGCGAGACGGTCCAGTTCGAGGCCTACTACCCCCACCTGGACGGCTGGTTCGAGGTGCGGGCGGTGCCCGACGACACCGGGCTCGGGCTCTACTTCCTCGACGTCACCGAGCGCCACCGCGAACAGGAGCGGGCCGAGGCGGTCAGCCGGCGCCTGTCCCTGCTGGCGTCGGTCAGCGCCGAGCTGGCCGCTGCCGGGATGGACATCGAGGGCGCCGTGGCGAAGCTCGCGCAGACCGTCGTCCCGCTCCTGGCCGACTGGTGCGTGGTCTCCCTGGTCGACGAGGACGGCTCGCTGCGTGACGTCGGGCACTGGCACGAGGACCCGGAGCGCCGGAGCACTCTGGACGTCCTGGTGGCTGAGCGCAACCTCGCGCGCATCCTGCCGGGGGCCGTCCCGCAGGCCCAACGCACCGGCCGGACCGTCGTCGTCACCACCGGCATGACCGCCAAGGCCCTGCCCGAGCTGGGCTCGCAGCACGCCCGCGACGCACTGACTCTGCTGGCCCCGGAGTCGGCTGTCGTCGTACCGCTGTCGGCCCGCGGCAAGGTCATCGGGGTGCTGGCCACCGCCCGCGGCGCGGACCGTCCGGCGATGACTGACGACGAGGTCGCGACGATCGAGGAGATCGCCCTGCGCGCGGGCGTGGCCCTCGACGGCGCTCGCCTCTACGCCCACCAGCAGCGACTGGCCGAGGGGTTGCAGCGCTCGCTGCTGACCACGCCGCCCGAGCCCGACCACTGCGAGATCGCGGTGCGCTACGTGCCCGCGGCCGAGGCCGCCTCTGTCGGTGGCGACTGGTTCGACTCGTTCCTGCAGCCCGGCGGCGCGACGGTGCTGGTCATCGGCGACGTCATGGGTCACGACTTGGTGGCAGCGGCCGCCATGGGTCAGCTGCGCAGCCTGCTCCGCGGCATCGCCTGGCACTCCGGGGATGCCCCCGCCGGGGTGCTGGCCGGCCTCGACGCCGCGATGGAGGGGCTGCAGGTCGACACGACCGCCACCGCCGTCGTCGCGCGGCTCGAGCAGACCGACGAGGAGAAGGAGAGGGGCGTCACCCGGCTGCGCTGGTCCAACGCCGGGCACCCGCCGCCGATGGTGATCCAGCCCGAAGGCGCCGTGCTGCCCCTGCTCGGTGTCGAGGTCGACCTGCTGCTCGGCATCGACCCGCACAGCCCGCGCACCGAGAGCGTCGTGAGCCTCGACCGAGGGAGCACCGTCCTGCTCTACACCGACGGCCTGGTCGAGCGCCGCGGTCAGGACCTTGAGGCCGGGCTTGCCGAACTCGCGCGCGTGCTGCGGGAGATCGCTGAGCTGCCCCTGTCGGAGCTCTGCGACGAGCTGCTTCGCCGCATGCTGCCGTCGGCGGTCGAGGACGACGTGGCCTTGGTCGCCGTACGGCTGCACCGCCAGGACCGGCCCCGTCCGGTGGAGGCCGGACCGCAGCGGTTGCCCCCGCACGTTCCCGGCTCGACGGTGCCCGAGGGCGCCCATCCCGACGAGCAGGTGTGAGCGGTGCCGAAACCGGCTAGAGACCTGATGTACGACGCGCCCTGCTCGACCGAGCCAGCGGAGACCACCTGTGTGCCGGCACGCGACGACGTCGCTCCCTCCTGAGCCGCGGTCGGCATCGACCGCCCGCGCCTTTGTCGGGGAGCGGCTGGCCGACTGGGAGCTCACTGCGCTCGTGGATGACGCCCAGCTGGCGGTCACCGAGCTCGTCACCAATGCCGTGCTGCACGCGCGGACGCCGCTGCTGGTCTGCGTCAGCAGCGAGAACGGTCAGGTCGAGCTGGCGGTCTTCGACGGCAACGCCACCCTGCCGCAACCTCGGCCACCTCGGCACGACCTCGCCGCTGACCTGGATGCGCTGCTGAAGACCGAGGCGGCCGTGGGGGGGCCACTGGACCACTCCGACGAACGGGACCCTCGCCTGCACGTCGGGGAGGCCGGGTCGGTGGCGGGTGGGCGCGGGTTGCTCTTGGTCGCGGCGCTTGCGGCGGAGTGGGGAGTCAGCCCGTTGAGCGACGGCAAGGCCGTGTGGATCCGTACGCCGGCACCGCAGGGCTGGCCGCACTGCGAGGGCTGCACCTGCTCGACACAGCCGTCCACCGCGACGCTCGGCTCGGGGCGCCCGGTCGTCGACCGGCTCGGCTGACCCGGCGCTAGTAGGCCGCTGCGGCCTGGGGCAGTGCCGGCAGGGGGCGGCTCTGCCCCCGACCGAGGCGCGCCACGGCCACCAGCCGGGATGCCGAGAGCAGGCCGGTCGAGAACAGGGCGAAGACGCCGGCCACGCCACCCGCGGCGACGAGCAGCAGCCCCAGCAGGCCGGGTCCACCGCTCGGCGCGTTGGAGCGTCCGGCCGGGGCGGCGAGTGCGGCACTGTCGTCAGCCTTTGGCCCCAGCGCCGGGGCACTGGGCGGACCCACGGGGGTCGAGGGGGCGTCGAAGATCGCCGCACCCAACGCTCCGCCTGCGGACGGAACGGGCGCGACGACGGTCGATGACAGGCCGCGGTCGAGGCTTAGGGCCGGGACGGCGCTCAGGCCGGTCAGCCGCTGCGGCGGCGCGGCCGTGGTGGTGCGGCTCGTCGTGGTGCTGGGCGTGGTGATGGTCGTGCGGCGGGTCGGTGTCGTGGTGGTGGTGGTGGTCGTCGTCGGAGCCGTCTGCTTCGTCGGGGAGCTGACGATCGGCGGGAGGAACGGGCTGCCGGCGGCCACCGGACCCTGGACGGGGACGACCGTGGTGACCACCGGAGCCTGGACCGGGCTGGCCGGGGCGCTGGGCGGCGGCGTCGTGCCTGCGCCGCCTGACGTCGTACCGCTGGAGGTGCCCGTGGTCGGCGCCGTGCTGGCGGTCCCGGTGGGGGTCGGCGAGGCGGTCTTGGTCGCCTTCGGGGTCGGGCTGCTGGAGGGGGCGGCCGTGCTGGCGCTCGCGGTCGGCGTGGGACTGGGCTTGGGCGTCTTGGTAGCGGTCGGCGTGGAGCTGGCCGTGGCGCGCGTGGTCGTCGTGGTCGTCGTGGTCGTCGAGGTCGGCGAGGCTGTGGCCTTCGGCTCGTCGTCACTGTCGCGGTGCTCGGCGTGGGCCGGGCCGGACCCCAACCCGAGCAAACCGGCGAGGACGAGGCCGCCGAGCAGGCCGCTGCGGCGCAGGGCTACCCGCGGGTGCGTGCCGCGCGAGGCGAGGTCGTCGTACACGGGACTCCCGTTCGGGTAGAAGGGCCCGAGACGTGCCGCGGTCGGTCTCGCCACTGGCTCCCCCCGCGGTCTAGGCGACCGGATCTGCCGGCACCTGTCGGGGCCGGCGGACCGCGAGGATCAACGCGTCCTGAGACGTCGAGCTGTCGTGCTTGTTGGTGTCACCGAGAGTAGTCATTGTGGGCCAGGTCCGGCAATGCTCCGTACGGCGCAAGGCCACCCCGCCGGACGGCCGCACCGTCGCTCAGGTCAGCGCTTGCGCCGCAGTCGCGTGCGGGTCGCCCGAGCGGCCGACCAGCCGGCGTAGCCGATGCCCGTCCCGGCCGCCGCGCCGGCGAGCAGCAGCGCGACCGACAGCGCGGGCCGCGCACCGCTGACCGCACCGCGGGCCGGGACCGCGACCCGTCCCTTCACCCCGGGCCGCGCGGCCTGGTCGAGCAGGGCGTCGAGCAGCCCCTCCGGTGGGGACTCGGCCGGTCCGGCCAGCGCGCCGAGACCACCGCTCACCTGCCGCTGTCGGGCGAACTCGGCCTGGCACGTCCGGCACCGACGCAGGTGCAGCCCGACGAGGCGGCGCCGGGGCAGGCGCAGGGTCCGGTCGACGTACGACGGGAGGTTGGCCTGCACCTCGGCGCAGATCCGGCTCATGTCCCCACCATCTCTCTCAGTCGCGCGTGGGCCCGGTGCAGGCGCACCTTGACGGCGGTCTCGGTCACGCCGAGGAGCTCGGCGGTCTCCTTGGTGCTGAGCCCCTGCAGGTCGCGCAGCACGACCACCTCTCGAGCATCGTCGGTCAGGTCCCCCAGCGCGCGGGCGGTGCGGGCAGCGAGGTCGGCGGTCTCGGCCCGCGACTCCGGGCCGGCCTCGCCGGACAGCAGCTCATCGGGCTCGAAGTCGACGGCACCGGCGCTCTGGCCGCGGGCCCGCACGTCGCCGCGGCTGCGCAGCGCGGTCATGCAGACGTTGACGGTGACCCGGTGCAGCCAGGTGCCGAAGGACGACTCGCCGCGAAAGCCCATCACCGAGCGGACCACCCTGACGTAGACCTCCTGGGTCGCGTCGGCCGCGTCGCTGCTGTCGCCGAGCAGACGTCGGCACAGCGCGTAGACATCGGCGTACGAAGCCCGGATGAGGTCGTCCATCGCGCGCTTCTCACCGCGCTGGACGGCGCGGACGAGAGCGGGGTCGACCTGCACCCCGCAAAGTTCTCAGAGAATCCCGGTAACCGATGGTGCGGCGCGCGGTCCAACGAGGTGAGCGGGGCAAGTTGCCCCGCCGACTTGCACCACAGGAGTGGTGACCATGTACGCCTTCGTGATCTTCCTCGGCCTCGCCCTCGGACTGACCGTCGTCATGCAGGTGATCGACGAACTGGTCCCGGTCAAGGTGCCCACCGCCCTCACCCGCACCCTCGCGGTGGCCTTCGCTGCCGCCTTCGCCTGGGCGCTCGACTACTCGGTCTTCACCGCCTTCGGACAGACGCTGCGCGAGCAGTGGATGCACCCGGTGGCGACCGGTCTGCTGCTCGTCGGTGGCGGCGAGTTCGTCGCCTCCGTGATCCGCGCGCTCAGCCACAAGGCCGGTGAGCCGCCGGTCGAGATCGCCCCGGCGACGCGCATCCGCAGCGCCGCGTAACCGCGCCAGCTCAGCAGGGGTCGTCCCATCCCGGGGCGGCCCCTGCTGCTGCGCGTGCAGCCGCCTGCCGGCCGTCGCGCGTCGCCCCCACCGGCGTACCAAGATCTTCGCGGTTTCGTCGTTGCCCTGACCCCCACCAAACCGCGAAGATCTTGTACGAACGACGGCAGGTCGACGCCGCGCGGTGGGGCTAGTGCTTGCCGACGGTGTGCCGGCGCTGGCTGCGCTCGTAGCGCTTCTTCGGCATCTCGAAGTGCCCGTCCAGCGCGTCGCGGGCGCACTTGCGCACCAGCGGGTCGGGATCGCTCTTCGCCGTCGTCCGCAGCGCCTCACGTATGCGCGGATCGCTGCCGGCGAGTCCCAGCAATGTCGGGATGGCCTTGATCCGCAGATCCGCCGCCGGATCGTCCTGCAGCACGCCAATGACCGGGGGGATGACGTCGGCGAGGCACAGCTCGCCGTCCTTGCAGGGCACGCAGGTGATCCCGTGCAGGGCCGAGGCGCGGACCTGCGGCAGCTCGTCGTGCAGGGCCTGCGCGAAGACGTGCGTCGACGTGTCGTTGGCGTAGTGGTCGAGCAGGAACAGGCACCACCGCCTGGCCTCGGGATCGGGGTGATGCAGAGCGCCTTCCGAGAGGTCGGCGATGGCGGCGGGCGTGAGGGGCTTGTTCTTCTTCATCACCTTGGCGGTCAGCCCTGCGAACGCCCGCTGAACCCGAGCCACGACGTCCTCATGTGTGACAAGCGGCTTGGCTGCCATGTCGGGGACCGTACGACGGACGTCGTGCCGCGGCGAGCGGTTTTTTCGGGGCTCGATGTCGGGGGCCCGACCTGGCTGCTTCACGGATCAACCCGCGCCGGTGGGGCTCCTGCCACGCCCAGCCGATTTCGCGTTGATCCGTCCAGCGCCCTGGGTGACCGCCCGAGCGGTCAGAGCAGGACGTCGTACGCCAGCCGCAGGATCAGGGCGGCGACGACGACGAGGAAGACGCGCCGCACCCACGCGCTGCCGCGGCGGATCGCGAGCCGCGCCCCGACCTGCGAGCCAGCCAGGTTCGACGCCGCCATCAGCGCGCCGAGCCCCCACAGCACGTGCCCACCGAGGCCGAAGACCAGCAGCGCCGCGACGTTGGTGGTGGTGTTGACGAACTTCGCGGTGGCGCTCGCGTGCAGGAACGACAGCCCGACCCCGCCGACGAGCAGGAAGATGACGAAGCTGCCGGTGCCGGGGCCGAGGAAGCCGTCGTAGGCGCCGATGACCAAGCCCCCGGTAACGGCGACCGCCGTGTGGTGGCCGCGCGAGAGGCGCAGCTCCTCGATCTCGCCCAGCTGCGGGCGGCGCAGGGTGTAGAGCCAGACCCCGACCAGTGCGACGAGCACCGCCGGGCGAAGCAGGCCGCTGCTGACGACCGTCGCGGACCAGGCCCCGAGCAGGCTGCCGACGAAGGCCGCCGCGCACATCCGCAGCGTCGTGACCCGGTCGATCGCGACCCGCCGCGCGTAGGTGATCGCCGCTGATCCCGTCCCGACCACCGAGGCCAGCTTGTTGGTCCCGAGCAGGGCCACGACGGGGTACGACGGCAGGACCAGCAGCAGCGCGGGCAGCTGGATCAGCCCGCCACCGCCGACGACCGCGTCGAGCTTGCCGGCCGCGAAGGCGGCCTGGCAGAGCAGGACGATCGCGGAGGCGTCCATCACGTCGTACCGTCGGCGACGTGACCCCTGACGAGCTGACCCAGATCGAGGCCCGCCGCGCGCAGATCGTCGCCGAGCACCTGCGGCCCGACGGCGAGCGGCCGGAGAGCAGTGCCCGCGGGCTGCACCACTTCGCGCTGCTGTCGGGCGACGTCGAGCGGACGGTGCGCTTCTACCAGGGCGTGCTCGAGTTCCCGCTCACGGAGATGTTCGAGAACCGCGACTACGCCGGTTCCACGCACTTCTTCTTCGACATCGGCCACGGCAACCTGCTGGCGTTCTTCGACTTCCCGGGTCTCGACCTCGGGCCGTACGCCGAGGTGCTCGGCGGGCTGCACCACGTCGCCATCAGCGTCACGCCCGAGAGGTGGACGCACCTGCAGGGCAAGCTCGATGCGGCCGGCGTGGACTATCACCTGGAGAGCGGGGTCTCGATGTACTTCCGCGACCCCGACGGCGCGCGCCTGGAGCTGCTCGCCGACCCGCTCGGGGAGATGTACGGCAGCAAGGTGCTCTGACGCACGTTCGGTGGAGAGGCACTGCCGCATGGCGGCCGACGCTAGCCGCCGGTGGAGCGCCCCGGTCAGCGCGCAGGAGCCAGCTCGTCCAGTGCCGACGTGAGCGCGGTTCGGAGCTGGGCTGCCGGGCCTGCACCGACGATGCGGAAGTGCTCCTCCCCGCGACGCAGGAGCACGAGTGTCGGAACCGCGTCCACGGTGAACCGTCGGCCGAGCACAGGCTCCATGGTGACGTCGACCTCGACGACCTTGAAGCGCTCGCGAAGCGACGCGGGAAGCTGCCCGAGTCGGGTCTTGGTCGTGCGGCACGGTCCGCAGTACGGCGAGGTGAAGAGCAGCAGCAGCGGGGCGTCCACCCGCAGGCGTGCCGGCAGCTCGGCTGCGGGAGCCGAGCGGCGAAGGCTGGGCTCAACCGGCACGATCTCCGCGCCGTCCGGCAGCGTCACGAAAGCGTCCGACGGCAGGTTGAGCCGGCGGACGCCGGCGGCAGTGACCTGCGTGCTGGACAGGTGCAAACCTCGTAACGTCGCTGCGCCCTCTAGGTGCTCGAGGCCAGAGTCGGTGATTCGGCAGCCAGCGAGCAAGAGCTGCTCGAGGCGAGCCATCCGCCCGACATGCCGGAGGCAGTCGTCGGTAAGCAGCCGGTTACCGATGAGGTCCAAGTGCTCCAGACTCCTGCTCTCGCTGATGTCTGCAACCTGCCCGTCGGTGAGCCCGCAGCGCTCCAGCGTCAGCCGGCTGAGCTTCTCGAGCGCACCCAGCGGCCGGCAGTCGGCGGAGCCGAGGCGCGCTCCGACGATCTGCACTTGACGGACACCGGACAGAGTCGCAATGGACGACATCCCTTGCGCGCCAACTTTGCTCGCATGGGGTAGCCGGAACGATCTCAGATCTGCATGTCTGGTGCAGACGTCAACCACGTCCTGGTCGGTGGTCTTGTCGCTGAGCAGTGCCACGCCCACAACGGGCGGCTGATCGAGGAGCGGGAAGTCGGCCGAGGTGAGCGGCTGGCTAAAGATCAGTTCCGCCAAGGCCTCCGGCGGGACGATCACGTCGGAACCGCCACGCTCGAGTCTGCTCCGTCCGTCAGGCCAGAAGAGTTGAACCGTGACGTCGGGCCGGGCGTGGAGGGCGAGCACGCGGGTCCAACTGCTACTTGTGGTCGGGGTCGCCGACGTGATCGACGGCGTGCGGGTTGTCGACGTAGCGCTGCTGCGAGGCACGGACCTCGTCCTCGGCCTCCTTGCGACCGACCCACGCCGCGCCCTCGACGGACTTGCCGGGCTCGAGGTCCTTGTAGACCTCGAAGAAGTGCTGGATCTCGAGCCGGTCGAACTTGGAGACGTGGTTGATGTCGCGCAGGTGCTCCAGCCGCGGGTCGAGGGTGGGGACGCACAGGACCTTGTCGTCGCCACCGGCCTCGTCGGTCATCCGGAACATGCCGATCGCGCGGCACAAGATGATGCAGCCAGGGAAGGTCGGCTGCTGCAGGATCACCATGGCGTCGAGCGGGTCGCCGTCTTGGCCCAGGGTGTTCTCGATGAAGCCGTAGTCGGCTGGGTAGGCGGTGGAGGTGAAGAGCATCCGGTCGAGCCGGATGCGGCCGGTCTCGTGGTCGACCTCGTACTTGTTGCGCTCACCCTTGGGGATCTCCACCAGCACGTCGAACTCGAGCACGTCCCTCATCCTTCCTGCTCCGGCGACCGGAATGTCCGGGCCGCGACCAGTCTCCCGCACAATGGGCCACAACACGCAGCCGGGAAGGGGCCGTCCGTGGGAAAGCGTGACCGAGGCCACGGTGCGTGGCTGTCGCTGCTGGTGGTTCTCGCCCTGGTGGTGGCCGGCGCCACGGTCTGGCGGCTCGATCTCGTCGACCGTTGGCTGATCGCCGACGCGCCCGATCCCCTGACGCAGCCGGCCGAGGTCCCGCCGCCGGAGGGCATCGACGTCCCCGAGCTTTCCGTGCCCGAGCCGGTGGCCGAGCCCGCCGAGAGCGGCCGGCTGCTCGTCGCGGCCGTACGTCGAGCACTCGCCGGCGGCCTGGCCGACCGTGACCTCGGCCGCTCGGTCCATGCGGCCGTCGCGCCGCTGACCGGGCCGGCCGGT
>JANPHZ010000090.1:0-3477 GCA_031424715.1 Frankiaceae bacterium | reverse complement strand
GTCAAGGACGACAAGGACAAGAGCGCGCTCTACCTCGCCGAGTGCCGGCGGATGGGCATCAAGGTGCTGCCGCCCGACGTCAACGACTCCGACAGCGACTTCACCCCGCGCGGCACCGACATCCGCTTCGGCCTGTCGGCGATCCGCAACGTCGGCACGAACGTCGTCGCCTCGATCGTCGCGACCCGCACCAGCAAGGGCCGGTTCCTGGACTTCGCCGACTACCTGCGCAAGGTCGACGCGGTGGCCTGCAACAAGAAGCTGGTCGAGTCGCTGTGCAAGGCCGGCGCGTTCGACTCGCTCGGGCACAGCCGCAAGGGGCTGGTGCACGTGCATGCCGAAGCGATCGACATGTGCCTGGACACCAAGCGGGCCGAGGCCGTCGGCCAGTTCGACCTCTTCAGCGACGCAGGGGACGACGGTGACGGGGAGTCGAGCGGCGGCGTCTTCGAGGTGAAGGTGCCCCACGGCGAGTGGGACAAGGCGGTCCTGCTCACCTACGAGCGCGAGATGCTCGGCCTCTACGTCAGCGACCACCCCTTGCTCGGTGTGGAGCACCTGATCTCGGCTGCGGTCGACTGCCCGATCTCGGCGGTGGGCGAGCGCGAGGACGGCAGCAACATCGTGGTCGGCGGGATCCTGTCCGGGGTCACCCGCAAGATGACCAAGCAGGGCAACGCCTGGGCGATGGTCACCCTCGAAGACCTCGAGGGCGCGGTCGAGGTGCTCTTCTTCCCGGCGTCCTACCAGCTCGCCGCCGTCTCGCTCGTCGAGGACGCGGTGGTGCTGGTGCGCGGCCGGGTCGACCGGCGCGAGGACATCCCCAAGATCATCGCCAACGAGCTGATCGTGCCCGACCTGTCGACCGGACCGCGCGGACCGGTGACGGTCGCGATCCCGACCCCGCGCTGCACCCCGCCCCTCGTCGAGCGGTTCAAGGAGGTGCTCGCGAGCCACCCGGGTACGACGGAGGTGCACCTGCACCTGGTGGCGGCTGGCAAGACCACGATGATGCGGCTGGACGACCGGTTGCGGGTGTCCGCAACCCCCGCGCTGTTCGCCGATCTCAAGGCGCTGCTCGGCCCGGGCTGCCTGCCCGTCTCGGCCTGATCCTCCCGCTCCTCGCGGAGAGCGGCTGACAGAGCGGAGCAACCGGACTACTGTGCGTGCACTCTTCCGCGGACCCCTTGTCGCGACCGGCCCCGAGAGAGAGGCATGACGTGGTCGAGCGTCGTACCGACCGATGGGCCGCTCATCCGACCTGGGCTGCCGTCGTACGCATCACGGTGATCCTGGTGCCGCTCGGGCTCTCCGTGCTGACTGCGGTGGTGGTCGGACGGCTGTTGCCCGTGGGCGAGACCCGACCCGCGCGCGTGGGCTGGTGGCTGGCGGTCTTCGCCGCGTCGAGCGCCGTGCTGTTTGTGACCGACCGGCTGGCGCGCCGGCTCCTGCCGCTCGCCGTGCTGCTGGAGCTGTCGCTGGTCTTCCCCGACCGGGCGCCGTCACGGATGCGCAGCTTGCGCACGCCGAGCGTCCGGGATCTGGAGAGCCGCCTGGCCCGGTTGCGGGCCAACGGTGCCACCACCGCGCCGCTGGAGGTCGCCGAGACCCTGGTCCTGCTCGTCGGTGTCCTGGGCCTGCACGACAAGCGCACCCGCGGGCACTCCGAACGGGTGCGCGCCTTGGTCGACCTGCTGACCGACGAGATGGGCTTGTCCGACGAGGACCGCGGCAAGGCTCGCTGGGCCGCGCTCGTGCACGACCTCGGCAAGCTCACCGTGCCGGTCACCGTGCTGAACAAGCCCGGCTCGCTGGACGACAGCGAGTGGGACGCCATCCGCAAGCACCCGGAGGAGGGCACGCGACTTGCGGCTGGCCTACTGCCCTGGCTGGGCGACTGGGGGCGGGCGATCGGTGAGCACCACGAGCGCTGGGACGGTCTGGGGTACCCCGCCGGCCTGGCCGGGGAGCAGATCTCGCTGTCGGCCCGGATCGTCGCGGTGGCCGACTCCTACGAGGTCATGACGACGCACCGCTCCTACAGCCGGGCCCGGTCGGCCTCGGTGGCCCGGCAGGAGCTGACGGACTGCGCCGGCGCGCAGTTCGACCCGCACGTCGTGCGCTGCTTCCTGTCCATCTCCCTGGGACGCCTGAAGTGGATCTACGGCCCGCTCACCTGGCTCGCGGAGTTCCCCTTCCTGGCCATCGACCGGGCCGGCCAGGCCGCGCGACTCGCGACGGCCACGCTCGGCGTGGGCGGGCTCGCCGTCACCGGGGTGATCGCCCCACCCGCCGCCGCAGCGGTCGTGGGCGCCTCCCCGCAGCCTGGACTGGCTGCCGCCCCCTTCGCCGCGACCGACCTGATCCCCTCCCCGCGGGCTACCGGGTCACCACTCGCGCTTCCGGCGGTGTCGGCCCGCCCCTCGGTGGCGCCGTCTGCGCGACCCGCGCCGGCGGTCACCTCGCCCGTGGCAGCCCGCCCCACGGCGAGGACGACGCCGCGAGCGAGCACGCGCGCTGCCCCCGTCCCGAACGCCCTGTGGCTCGCGGGCACGTCGGGTAGCTATGCGCTGGCAACCGCCGCCCCGGCGCAGGGCGGCGCCCCTGCCGACACCGACGCAGACGGCCATCCCGGAGCGACGCTGGTGCCCACGGACACCGGCCTCACGACGACCCGGCCGGCCGAGCGCCTCGTCTTGGCGCGCGTGCTGGACCGACCGCTGCGCCTCTCGGGGACGCCGACCCTCTCGCTGTGGAGTCGGCTCGCGGCGAGCAAGGGCAATGCGCGGGTGCTCGTCCTGCTCGAGGACTGCGCGCCGTCCGGGCGCTGTGTGGAGCTGGCTCAGGGCAAGGTCGAGGACGGCACGTGGTCCAAGGGTGCGTTCGTCGTGCACGACATCACGCTGGACCGGGTCGACGCCACGGTGCGCGCCGGCCACCAGCTCCGACTCACGGTGGTGGCCAGTGACTCCGGCACCAGCGGGGAGGTCTGGGTCGCCGTGGGCAGCCGCACGGCCCCGAGCCGGCTGTCGCTCCCGGTGGTCTGACCCTGCACGTGATTGGCTGAGCGGGTGGACGCGATACGGCTGTGCGCCGGCACCCTGGAGGTCGAGCACCCCGACCAGCTGCTGCTCGACTACGTCGACGTGCGCAACGGCTACGCCTACCCGTCGTACGACACGCTGGTGACCAACGGGACGGCTGCGCTGGTCGACGGTGACCTGCTGGCCCCGGCACTCATCGGGGCCGAGGTCGACCGCGGCCGGTTCAGCCTGTTGCGCGAGATGCTGCCCGCCCTGCAAGGCGTCGCCGACCTCCCGGCCGTGCCGCTGCAGAGCGCCGACGACGCGACGCTCGCCCGGGTCGCCGACCTGTTCGCTGTGCTGGACGAGGCCCCCTATGCCGGCAAGGGCGTGCGCGGCACCATCATCAGCAAGGTCCTGCACCGCAAGCGGCCCGACCTCGTGCCGCTGTACG
>JANPHZ010000089.1:0-7127 GCA_031424715.1 Frankiaceae bacterium | reverse complement strand
CAAGCTCACCGCGCCGTCGGGACCGAGCGGGACGATGATCGTGCTGCTCAGTGTCTCGCCGGGCAGCCAGTTCAGGCTGGATGTGCCCGGCTGCGATGTTCCGGACGTGAACGCCGTCAGGTGGCTTCGGGCACTCGTCCGACCCACGGTGACGGCGATCAGTACGGCACGTGCCCCGCGCCCTGGCACCCCGCCGACGCCGCCCAGGACCGCGTTGGTGGTCCGCCCGTCGCCCAGGCTCAGCGCCGGTGCACCGGTCGCCCGGTCGTCGGCGGAGCGCAGCCGGTACGTCGGCAAGGCGACCAACCGGCCTCCGGCGCTGCCGGCCTGTGACCACCAGCCAACGACATCGATGAGGTAGGTGACGCTGCCGACGGCATTGGCGATGTTGATGGTCCCGTCGGGGCCGACGGGCGCGGCGAGGCTCACCGCCCGAGCCTGGCCGACCCGCAGGTTGAGCGTCGACGTGCCCGGCACCGGCGAGCCGCCCGGGTACACGCTCAGGTGGGTGCCGGCACTGGCGGATGCGGCCGTCAGCGTCAGCTGTACGGCGGACACGCCAGCGCTGGGGATCCCGGCACGGCCCGTGAGTTGCACCTGCTCTTGGACCGGGCCGAGCCGGCGTCCAGCGACCACCCGAGTCGGCGGAACGGGGGTGTAGCGACCGCCACCGATGGGCGTTGTGGTCGTGAACAGGCCGGTCACGTCGACGAGCACGTGCGTCGCGCCACCGGTCACCGCAAGGGTCACGGTGCCGCTTGCCGACACCGGGGCGATCAGGCTCGTGGCCAGCACCTGTCCGGCCGGCGCCCGCACGAGGGCGGGCGTTCCGCTGCCGCCCACGGTGATGCGTGCTGTGGCCTGCGGCTGCACCGCGGTGACGGTGAGGGCGGCCGACGAGTAAGGCGTCTGATCTCCGCTGGGCACGACCTGGACCACGGCGCGCTGGCCGTTGCCGAGCCGTCCGATGCCCGCGCGGGTGTCGAGCACGCGCCTCAGCCCGGTCGTCCGGTAGGCCTCGGCGGTGTTGGTGACGACGCCGCAGGCGACTCGGCCGCCGCTGTCGCCGGTCGCCTTGGTCGCAGCATCCGGCCCGGTCTCGGTGCCGGTGAAGCCGCCGTAGCGGTAGCGGACCGGGATGTTGGCCAGGTTGTCAGGAGCTGCGTGGACCATCAGCGCGGCGCCGTCCGCATCAAAGATCTTGTCGACGTCGAGGGAGTCCACATCGACGTCGACGTCGACCGTGCCGTCGGCGCGCACCCGCAGTGCCGGCAGGTCGCCGTCGTGGTCGCCGTGTGTGCCACCCGCGCCGACCAGGTGCCCGCCAGCCGAGCTGAACGGTGTGGCGGTGCCCCCGTCGCAGATACCGGTGTTGTGCACATGGAAGCCGTGGAACCCGGGTGCGAGGCCGGACACGCGCCCCCGGATCTCGACCCGGTCGCCGAGCTGACGCAAGGCCACCGTGCCGACGTCCGCACCGGTCGGCGTACGAAGTCTGGCCAGAGCACTCGAGGCGGCAGCGTCCTCGGGGTCGGCGGCGACCGTCGGGTTACCCGAGCCGGTCAGACCGCACAGCACGCGCCCACCGCTGTCACCGGTGGCCAGCGTCGCCGTGTCCGGTCCCGACTCCGTGGCCGTGAAGGTGCCGTAGCGGTAGCGCGTGGGGATGTTGGCGAGGTTGTCTGGCGCGGCATGGACGATGAAGGCGCGACTGCGGGTGCCGGTCTCCGGCGACAGGTCAGACACCGTGAAGGCATCGGTGACAAAGTCAGCGCGAGCCGTACCGTCCGCAGAGACGAACAGCGGTGGCAGGTCTCCCGCATGCGACCCGTGGCCGCGTCCCGCGTCGTCGAAGTGGGCGCCGGCAGAGGTGAACGGCGGTGTCGTCGTCCCGTCACAGGACCCCGCCGCATGGACGTGGAAGCCGTGGACACCCGGGGTCAGGCCTCGTACGTCGACCTGAATCCGGGTGCCTGCACTGACGCTGGACACGCGGACAGCGCCCGCGCTCGCGCCGGTTGCGGTCTTGAGCTCCACCGTGATCGCGAGCGCCACTGGATGGGTGGCGGACGCTGAGGTCGCCGTCAGGCCGAGGGCCGGCAGGGCCAGCAGGAGCAGCGCGGTCAATACCGGACGTCGTGTCATCAGTAGTCCCCCCGAGTTCGGTGCGGCGCCTCATGACGGCCGCAACCCTTCGGTCCCTGTCGTGCGGAGTGGCACAAACGGTTCGCGCCAGGGCGGAAGGGGTCGTCTGCAGCTAGGTTCCCCCCGTCGTCAAGGCGGGCGCTGTCGGGTCCGACTTTCGCCCCTGGAGGGGGGCTGCTCCGGTCCGTCGACGGGGTCGGTGCCCAGGGCAGCCAGGAGCCGCGCCGTGGCCGCGGCGACCTCGGCAAGGGCACGATCGAACGCCGGCTGGTTGGCCCGGGAGGGCGTGCGGTAGCCCGAGAGCTTGCGGACGTACTGCCGCGCTGCCGCTTCGACGTCGCCGGTGGTGGGGTGCGGTTCTGAGGCGCGCAGGGTGCGGATCGAGCGGCACATCAGCGGCTCCTGTCGTAGCGGTGACCGGTCAGCTCCTCGTGGGTCACGCCCTCCGGATCGGCGTGGATGAAGGCCGCCGTCAATCGGCGCACCTCGTGCAGCAGGCGGTGCTCGGCGTCGACCGCGATGCGGTGGGCGTCGGTGAGGCTCAGGTCGCGGGCGACGACGACCTCGCACTCGGCGCGCAGGGCGTGCCCGATCCAGCGCAGCCGGGTCTGCCCGACGCCGAGGACACCGGGGGTCGCCGCGAGGACGCGCTCGACGTCGTCCACGAGGTCTTCGTCGACGGCATCCATCAGGCGGCGGTAGATCTGGCGGGCGGCGTCACGCAGGACGAACAGGATCGCGACGGTGATGAGCAGCCCCACGATCGGGTCCGCGCGCTCGAAGCCCAGCCCGACGCCGAGGGCGCCGGCCACGACGGCGAGCGAGGTGAAGCCATCGGTCCGGGCGTGCAGCCCGTCGGCGACCAGCGCCGCCGAGCCGATGTCGCGCCCCACCCGGATGCGGTACTGCGCCACGAACTCGTTGCCCAGGAAGCCGACGAAGCCGGCCAGGGCCACGATGGCCACGTGGTCAACCGGCCGCGGATCGACGAGCCGGTGGACGGCTTCGTAGCCGGCAAAGGCCGCCGAGGCCAGGATGAGCAGCACGATGCTGATCCCGGCGACGTCCTCGGCCCGGCCGTATCCGTAGGTGTAGCGGCGGTTGGCGGGTCGCCGGCCGACGCTGAAGGCGATGGCGAGTGGCACGGCGGTGAGGGCGTCGGAGGCATTGTGCAGGGTGTCGCCAAGGAGCGCGACCGATCCGGAGAAGACCACGACGATCGCCTGCAGCACGGTGGTGATGCCGAGGATGACGAGGCTGACCAGGACGGCCCGGGTGCCCCTCCGCGAGGTCTCCAGCTCGGTGTCGACGGAGTCGGCCGCGTCGTGGCTGTGCGGCGCCACCAGCCCCTTGATCCGAGCCAGCAGGCCGCTGGGGTGGTCGTGCTCGTGGTCGTGCTCGTGGTCGTGGCTGTGGTCCCGGCCGTGGTCGTGCGGGTGGTCGGGAGTGGCGTCGGGGCGCGGGTCAGCATCGGTCGGCACCGGGTCAGTGTGACGTGTCCGACGTGTGCCGACACGACCGGTGAGGGCAGGGCACTTGCGCACAGCCGAGTCGTCCGGTGGACTACGCCCAGCGCCCCTCCGGGGCGAAGGAGAGAGGGGCGACCGTGAGCACGTCCGCGGACCACGCGGCACAGCGTGGCCTGGCCGAGAGGCTCGGCATCGAGCCCGGCATGGTCGTGCAGGTCGTCGGCGCCGACGGTGACGTCGACGAGACCCTGATGGCCGACGTCGCCGCCCGCACTGCCACCGAGCTCATCACCACCGACGACTCCGACGAGGTGGTCGATGTCGTCCTGATGTGGTGGCGCGAGGGCGACGGTGACCTGGTCGATGCGCTCGTCGATGCACTGACCAACCTCGGTGACCACGGCGTCGTCTGGTTGCTCACCCCCAAGGCCGGTCGCGACGGTCACGTCGAGCCGAGCGACATCGACGAGGCGGCCCCGACAGCCGGTCTGTCGAGCACCCGCAGCACCAGCGCCGCGCCCGAGTGGTCCGGCACCCGACTGGTCGCGCCCAAGGCCAACCGGGCCAAGCAGCGCCGCTGACTCCGGCTGAGGCCCGGCTGCTGCTCTCCGATGAGGGCCGCGCCGCGGTCGCCTTCGCGCAGGGCCTGGACCTGTCGCCCTCGGCTCGGCTGGCTACCGCCGAGCAGGTGCGGGCCAGAGCCGGCGCCGACGTGGGACCTCTCGCCCTCGCTCAGGCCGTCCTCAAGGACCGGGCCCGCGCCAAGCACCCCCGGGGTGACCAGCTGTGGTGGACCGGGCCGGCCCTCGAGCAGTCCTCGTCGTACGACGTGGCGGTCCACCGCACTGACCGCTTCCCGGGCGCCGAGCGGGTGCTCGACCTGTGCTGCTCGGTCGGCGGCGACCTGCTGACGCTGGCCGCCGTGGCCCCGGTCGTGGGCGTTGACCTGGACGAGGCCCGGCTGCTGCTCGCTGCCGAGAACGCGCGCGTCGAAGGAGTCCACGCCTCCCTGGTGCTGGCCGACGTCACGACGTTGACGCCGTCCGGAGCGGTGTTCGTCGACCCGGCCCGGCGCGCCGGTGGGCGGCGGGTGTTCGACCCGCGCGACTACGCGCCGCCGCTCGACCTGGTGCTGTCCTGGCTGCCCGGGCTCACCTCGCTCGGCGTGAAGGTGGCGCCGGGCATCGACTACGCCCACCTGCCAGCCGAGCTCGAGGTGGAGGTGGTCTCGCTGCGGGGCGAGGTCAAGGAGGCGGTGCTGTGGGGTGGCGCGGCCCGACGCGGACCGCGGCGCACGGCGACGCTGCTGCCCGGCGGCGCCGTCCTGACGGACCGAGCCGTCCCCGCGCCCCCGGTGCGGGCCCCGGGACGTTTCCTGCTCGACCCCGACGGTGCGGTCGTGCGGGCCCACCTCGTCGAGCAGGTCGTCGCTGACGTGGGCGGGTGGCTGCTCGACTCGACGATCGCCTACATCAGCGCCGACGCTCCCGAGCCGACGCCGTACGGCCGGTGGTACGAGGTCCTCGAGCACCTGCCGTTCGGCCTCAAGTCGTTGCGGGAACGGCTCCGGAGCCACGACGCCGGCCCGCTGGTGGTCAAGAAGCGGGGTACGGCGGTGCAGCCCGATGTCCTGCGCCGCCAGCTCAAGCTGACCGGCAGTCGCGAGGTCACCGTCGTGCTGACCCGCGCGCAGGGCAAGCAGATCGCGCTGATCGTGCGCCAGGTGCGCTCGCCGGTCTGACCGGTCAGGAGCGGCGCAGTCGACCCAGCACCCTGCCAACGCCACCGAGCCCGGCCACGGCCGTCCGCAGGGCCGCGCCCCCCGGCAGGCCAGGCACGTCGTGCAGCAGTGGGGCCAGGCGCATGAACGACGGCAGCTGGTGCACGACGAGCCGCCGGGTCACGAGCAGCTGCGCGAGGTTGGTGCGACCCGCCGAGGTGTCCAGCAGGTCGGCCGCGGAGGCGCTCGCACCGGTCCCGACCACCCGCCCGGGCGCCGTGCTGCGGGTCTTCCAGCCGTTCTCGTCACTCTCCAGCTGCCACCCCCCGGTCGGGGTCTGCGCGGTCAGGGTGATGTCGATCCCGCTGCGCGAGCACAGGGCACCGGTGACGTCGATCAACGCGGCGAGCCCGCGGTCGAGCAGCACCTGCGGCGGAGCGGGTGCACCGCACGGCCGCAGGTCGAGGGCGTGTACGGAGAGCTCGTAGGTGCTCGCGTGCAGCAGCGACAGGACCGGCAGGTCGCCGACGTCTGAGGCGGCGACGAGCCGGCCGAGGTCCTCGGCGTCGGGGCGGGCGAAGAAGTCGTCCAAGCTCTCGCGGGCGCGCACGAGCGCCGAGACGATCTCGTCCGTCGGGGTGTCCCGGTGCTGGGCCACGAGTGCGGCGTTGACGTCGTCGCGATCGGGGCGCGGGTCGGTCGCCGGCGCGGCGGCGGCCGCGAGCAGGTCTTCGACGATGTCGTGGCCGGTCCAGCGGCCGAGGTGGGCGCAGACGTCGCGCCCGGTCCAGCCCGCCAGTCGAGAGGGGAGCTCGAGGTCGGTGCCGGGATCGGTGACGACGTCGAGGAAGGCGTCCCACGCCTCGAGCACGTCGGGCCCCAACGAGGCCGCCCCGAGGTCGGACAAGCCACGGGCGGACATGCACCCATCATCGCGGGTCCGCGCTGGCTAGCCTGTCGGGACGGTCCTATAGCTCAGTTGGCTAGAGCGCCGCCCTTACAAGGCGGATGTCGCAGGTTCGAGTCCTGCTGGGACCACTCCTGCTGTTGCGAGCTCTTTGCAACAGCGCTTAGCGTGCAGCAATGACCGTGCACTGGCGCCTGCCCTCCGCCGCCCTGGCCGCCGCCCTCGCCCTCTCGGCCTGCGGTGGCGCTTCCGCGCCGCCGACGGCCAGTGACGGGCGACTGCAGATCGTGACGACGGTGGCCCCCATCACCTCGATCGTCGCCAACATCGTGGGGGACCGCGCCGAGGTCACCGGCATCGTGCCGGAGGGCACGAACAGCCACACCTTCGAGCCGCCGCCTCGCGCCGCGGCGCTGATGGAGACGGCCGACGTCGTCTTCGTCAACGGGCTGCAGCTGGAGGAGCCGACGTACGACCTGGCGGTCGCCAACGCGCCCAGCAACGCCACGATCGTGAAGATCGGCGACCGGGTGCTCCCCGAGTCGGACTACATCTACGACTTCTCCTTTCCGAAGAAGGACGGCAAGCCCAACCCGCACCTGTGGACCGACCCGTTGCTGGTCATGAAGTACGCCGACGTCATCCGCGACACCCTCGCCGACAAGAATCCGGCCGAGTCGGCCTACTACTCGGCCAACCACGACGCCTTCGTGGCGAAGGTGACGGCGCTCAGCGAGGCGCTCAAGGCCGACCAGGCGACGATCCCCAACGGGCGCAAGGAGCTGCTGACCTACCACGACGCCTATGCCTACTTCGCTCGCGACTACGGCTGGAACGTCATCGGTGCTGTGCAGCCGTCCAACTTCGAAGACCCCCAGCCCAAGGA
>JANPHZ010000088.1:0-2834 GCA_031424715.1 Frankiaceae bacterium | reverse complement strand
GGCAGCGCCCGGTTGCACGAGCTCCTGACGCCGCTCGCTGATGCCGTCCTCGCCTCGGGCGAGCTGCCCGCAGCGGCCCGCCCCGGCACCTGAGCGCCGCCCCATCACCGCCCCGGCCCCCTTTCGTGATCACTGCCGATCCGCAGGCGTGCGCCGGAGGCTGAGCCGGCAGTGATCGCCAACGGAGCGGCGGCGGGACGGCGATGGGCGGCGGCGGGGTGAGCCGCGTGCTGTCAGCGCGCGCCCCTGCGTGATCACCGCCGAGGTGCGCGCGTGCGCCGGAGGCTGTGCCGGCAGTGATCGCGGAGCGGGGTGCGCCCCTTGTTGATCACTGCCGATCCGCAAGCGTGGCTCGGAGGCTGAGCCGGCAGTGATCGCCAACGGGGCGGCGGCGGGACGGCGATGGGCGGCGGCGGGGTGAGCCGCGTGCTGTCAGCGCGCGCCCCTGCGTGATCACCGCCGAGCCGCAGGCGCGCGCCGGAGGCTGAGCCGGCGGTGATCGCGGAGCGGGGTGGGCCCCTTGCCGATCACTGCCGAGCCGCAGGCGTGCGCCGGACGGTAGGCCGGCGGTGATCGCGGAGAGGGGTGCGCCCCTTACCGATCACTGCCAATCCGCAAGCGTGGCCCGGAGTCTGTGCCGGCAGTGATCACGAAGCGGAACAGGCGCCTGCGGGGCAGGACCCGATGAGCCAGCGCAGCAGCGCTAGGTCGTCAGCAGGAGCTTGCCGACGTGGGTGCTCGCCTCGAGCAGCCGGTGTGCGTCAGCGACCTGCTCCAGCGCGAACACGGTGTCGATGACCGGACGTACGTCGCCCGCCGCAATCGCCGGCCACACCGCGGCCAGGACGCCCCCGACGATGGCCGCCTTCTCGGCAGCCGGCCGGGCCCGCAGCGACGTCGCGTGCACGCTGGCCCGTTTGCCCAGCAGCGTCGCCAGGTCGAGCTCGCCCTTCACCCCGCCCTGCAGTCCGATGACGACCAGGCGCCCACCGGTCGCGAGCACCTGCACGTTCCGAGAGAGGTACGCCGCCCCCATGTTGTCGAGCACCACATCGGCTCCGCGCCCGTCGGTCACCGCGCGTACGACCTCGACGAAGTCCTCGTCGCGATAGCGGATCGCCCGCTCCGCACCGAGCTCTTCCGCACGCGCCGCCTTCTCCGGCGACCCGACGGTGCACAGCACCCGCGCGCCGTAGCGGGCCGCGAGCTGGATCGCCATGGTGCCGATCCCCGACGTCCCCCCGTGCACCAGCAGCACCTCGCCGGGCTGCAGCGCTGCCAGGTCGAAGACGTTCGACCACACGGTGCACGCGACCTCGGGCAGACCCGCGGCCTCGACCAACGAGACCCCGGCCGGCACCGGCAGCAGCTGCCCGGCTGGTACGGCGACCTGCTCGGCATAGCCCCCACCCGACAGCAGTGCGCACACCTCGTCGCCCACGGCCCAGCCCGCAACTCCTTCACCCAGCGCAGCGATCCGGCCGGAGCACTCGAGTCCCGGGTAGGGCGACGCTCCGACCGGAGGGTTGTAGAAACCCATGCGCTGCAGCACATCTGCCCGGTTGACGGCGGTCGCGACCACGTCGACGAGCACCTCACCCGGCTCGGCCACCGGTGCCGCGACGTCGGCGAGGGTGAGGACCTCCGGGCCGCCGTACGACGGGAGGGTGACGGCGCGCATCAGGTCAGGACGGCTTGGTCGAGCGCAGCACGCTGGTGATGTCGGTCTGGAACGCGAACCCGCTGACCATCCCGCTGCCGCGGGTGCGGTCCCGGACCTGCAGCAGCCGCGACGGGTCGTAGTTGACGGTGTTCTGGGCGGTGTAGGTGATGTCGCCCGAGAGTTTGAGGGTGCTCTCGATGACGACCGTGGCGACCTTGACGCCGCCGACCGTGACGGTCTCGTTGCGGGCCACCCGTCCGCTGAACGCCGCCGTCGTCTTGCCGTCCGTCGAGGTCATCGTCCAAGACCAGCGGGCGCCGATCTTGGCCGGACGGGGTACGGCGAGGACCCCCTTGGCGGGGGCGAACTCCTTCTGGAACGCGGCGTTGTCGAGCTTGAGCTGGCGCAGCAGGGTGCCGGTCGTGGTGCGCTGCACGGTCTGCTCGGTGCTGCCCTGCTCACCGCCGCCGAGGACCGAGCGCTGGTTGTCACCGACCGGCTTGTCGACGGTCAGGGTCGTGCTGCCGTCGACCTTGCGCGCGGTGCCCGCGGTGAACGTTCCGGAGTTGTCGTAGATGTAGGCGCCGGGCGCGACCGACTGCTGACCGGTCGCCGTGGTCATCCCTCCGCCTGTGGTCGTGCCCGACCCGCTGCTGGTCGTCCCGGCGCCCGCGGTCCCCTTGCCGCCGGCAGCCGCGCTCGCGGCAGCCTTCGTACTGGCCGCGGCCGCAGGTGCTGAGGTCTTGGGCGCAGCGGTCGCCGCCTTGCTCGCGGCCGCCGAGCTGGCTGACGACGGATCGGCGATCACCGGGTCGTCGCCACCGGACGCTCCGCCGCAACCGGCGAGGAGCGCAGCAGTCAGGCCAGCGGCGGCCCAGCGGGACAGGGACGGGGAGGGCAGAAGACGGGTCACCCGCCCATTGTCACCGACGCAGGCGCCACCGTGACCCGGGAGCGGCCGCCGAGCGCGCTCAGCATCGTGAGGACGCCAGCGACCCCGGTCACCGCCAACGCCGCCGTGATGCTGACGTGCTGCACGAGGAACCCGGCTCCAGCGGCGCCCAGCGCCGCGCCCCCGAAGATCATGCTGGAGTGCCAGGCGAACGCCTCGGTCGTCGTACCGCTCGGGGCCTGGTCTCCCAGGAGCAGCGAGTTGCAGGAGAAGTACGGC
>JANPHZ010000087.1:0-1942 GCA_031424715.1 Frankiaceae bacterium | reverse complement strand
GTTGCGGAGATGTTCGGCATTACTTACCCGTCTTCCCGACCTTGAGCTTGATCTGCTCGCCCTCGTAGCGGACACCCTTGCCCTTGTACGGGTCGGGCTTGCGCAGCTTGCGGATGTTGGCGGCGACTTCGCCGACCTTCTGCTTGTCGATCCCCTTGACGACGAACTTCGTCGGCGACTGGACCTCGAACGTGATCCCCTCCGGTGCGAGCACCGGCACGGGGTGGCTGAAACCGAGCGCGAACTCGAGGTCCGAGCCCTTGGCGGCGACGCGGTAACCGACGCCGCGGATCTCCATCGCCTTGGCGTAGCCGTCGGTGACACCGACGACCATGTTGGCGACGAGGCTGCGAGTGAGCCCGTGCAGGCTGCGGCTCTCGCGCTGGTCGTCGGGCCGGGTGACCTGGAGCGTGCCGTCTTCGGCCTTCTCCAGCTTGATCGGCTCGGCGATCGTGTGCGACAGGGTGCCCTTGGGGCCCTTCACCGTGACGTCCTGGCCGGCGAGGGTGACCTCGACGCCGGACGGGACGGGGATGGGCAGGCGGCCGATGCGGGACATGCAGGCCTCCTTAGTAGACGTAGGCGAGGACTTCCCCACCTACGCCCTTCTTGTTGGCCTGGCGGTCGGTGAGCAGACCCGACGACGTCGAGATGATCGCGACACCGAGCCCGCCGAGGACCTTGGGCAGCTGACCGGCCTTGGCGTACACGCGCAGACCGGGCTTGGACACGCGGCGCACGCCCGCGATCGAGCGCTCCCGGTTGGGGCCGTACTTGAGGTCGATCGCGAGGATCTTGCCCTTCTCGCCGTCCTCGACGGTCCAGCCGGCGATGTAGCCCTCCTGCTGGAGGATCTCGGCGATGTGCGTCTTGAGCTTGCTCGAAGGCATGCGGACGCTGTCGTGGTACGCCGAGTTGGCGTTGCGCACGCGGGTCAGCATGTCCGCGATCGGGTCGGTCATCGTCATGGGGTGCTCATCTCGATCTTCATTGCGGTGGCCTGTTGGCCTTTCTCGTCCCGGTTTCCCGAAGGACCTGTGACGTGGGTGGGGTGGTGCGCTACCAGGAGGACTTGGTGATGCCGGGCAGTTCGCCCGCGTGCGCCATCTCGCGGAAGCAGATCCGGCACAGACCGAACGTGCGGTAGACCGCACGCGGGCGACCACACCGGTTGCAACGGCGATAGCCGCGTACGGCGAACTTCGGCTTGCGGTTGGCCTTCTCGACCAGTGCCTTCTTGGCCATGCTCAGTTCTCCTTGAACGGGAAGCCGAGCGCCCGCAGCAGCGCGCGCCCCTCGTCGTCGTTGGCCGCAGTCGTGACGACCGTGATGTCCATGCCGCGCTGACGGTCGACCTTGTCGACGTCGATCTCGTGGAACATCGACTGCTCGTTCAGCCCGAACGTGTAGTTGCCGTTGCCGTCGAACTGCTTAGGCGACAGACCGCGGAAGTCTCGGATGCGCGGCAACGCGACGGTGACCAGGCGGTCGAGAAACTCCCACATGCGGTCGCCGCGCAGGGTCACCTTGGCGCCGATAGGCATGCCCTCGCGGAGCTTGAAGTTGGCGATCGACTTGGTCGCCTTGCGGACCTGCGGCTTCTGACCGGTGATCGCGGTCAGGTCGCGCAGGGCGCCGTCGATCAGCTTGGAGTCCTTGGCGGCGTCGCCGACACCCATGTTGACGACGACCTTCATGACCCCTGGCACCTGCATCGCGTTCGAGAAGGAGAACTCCTCGGTCAGCGCAGGCTTGATCTCCTCGCGGTAGCGCTGCTTCAGGCGCGGCAGCGGCTTGGGCTCGCTGCCCGTGCGGGTCTCGTCCGTGACGGTCATCAGATGTCTCCGTTGCAGCGCTTGCAGACGCGGATGCTGTGCGTCTTGCCCTTGTCGTCGGCCTCGCTGCGGCGGTGGCCGATGCGAGTCGCCTTGTGGCACGAGGG
>JANPHZ010000086.1:0-11996 GCA_031424715.1 Frankiaceae bacterium | reverse complement strand
AGCCACCGGCCGTGCTCGAGCGCGTCGGTCAGGTGCGCGTCGCTGAACGAGTCGGGGGTCGCGTTGACGATCCCCATCACCCGGGTGCGGCCGAGGTCGTCGAGCAGGCGCACCGGCGTCAGGACGCCGGGTCGGTCCCGGTCGCCCGGCGTGAGGTGCGGCTCGTGCGGCCGGCGCTCTTGCCCGGTGCGTCAGCGGTCCGGTTGACCGAGGCGCGCGAGCGGGAACCCGCCGGGCTGCGCCGTGGGGTGGCCTTCGTGCCCGACTTGCCGCGGCCCCGGGCGAGGTCCTCGAGGTCGGAGGGGCCCATCACGGCGAGCTCGGCGGGGGTCAGCACCGGCGGCTGGCTGGAGGGTGGGCGCTTGCCGTTGGCCGTCATCACCTGGCGGGCCGGACGCTTGGGCACCGAGGAGAAGATCGCGAGGACCTCGTCCTTGTTGAGCGTCTCCTTGTCCAACAGCTTGAGCACCATGTCGTCGAGGACATCGCGGTAGTCGACGAGGATCTCCCACGCCTCGTGGTGGGCGTTCTCCACCAGGGCACGGACCTCGGCATCGACCTGGGCGGCGACTTCCTCGGAGTAGTCGCGGCCGTGTCCCATGTCGCGGCCCATGAAGACCTCACCGGACTCCTGGCCGAACTTCACCGCGCCGAGCCGCTCGCTCATGCCGTACTGCGTGACCATGGCGCGCGCCGTCGCGGTCGCCTTCTCGATGTCGTTGCTGGCGCCGGTGGTCGGGTCGTGGAAGACCAGCTCCTCGGCCGCGCGGCCACCCATCGCGTAGGCGAGCGTGTCGAGCAGCTCGGCCCGGGTCTGGGAGTAGCGGTCCTCGGTGGGCAGCACCATCGTGTAGCCCAGGGCCCGGCCGCGGGGCAGGATCGTGACCTTGTGCACCGGGTCGGTGTTGGGCAGCGCGTGCGCGACGAGGGCGTGGCCGGCCTCGTGGTAGGCCGTGACCTTCTTCTCCTTGTCGCTCATCAGCCGAGTCCGGCGCTGCGGTCCGGCGATCACGCGGTCGATCGACTCCTCGAGCGTGGCGAGGGTGATCTGCTTCGCGCCGGTGCGCGCGGTGAGCAGCGCGCCCTCGTTGAGCACGTTGGCCAGGTCGGCGCCGGTGAACCCCGGCGTACGACGGGCGATCACCTGCAAGTCGATGCCGGCCTCCACGGGCTTGCCCTTGGCGTGCACGTCGAGGATCTGCTTGCGGCCGGCCATATCGGGCCGGTCCACCGCGATCTGCCGGTCGAAGCGACCGGGCCGCAGCAGCGCGGGGTCGAGAATGTCAGGCCGGTTGGTGGCGGCGATCATGATGACCCCGCCCTGGACGTCGAAGCCGTCCATCTCGACCAGCATCTGGTTGAGGGTCTGCTCGCGCTCGTCGTGCCCGCCACCCATGCCGGCGCCGCGGTGGCGGCCGACGGCGTCGATCTCGTCGACAAAGATGATGGCCGGCGCATTGGCCTTGGCCTGCTCAAACAGGTCGCGCACCCGGCTGGCGCCGACGCCGACGAACATCTCGACGAAGTCCGAGCCCGAGATCGAGTAGAACGGCACGCCCGCCTCGCCGGCGACCGCGCGGGCGAGCAGCGTCTTGCCAGTGCCGGGCGGACCGTAGAGCAGCACGCCCTTGGGGATCTTGGCGCCGACGGCCTGGAACTTCGCGGGGTTCTCGAGGAACTCCTTGATCTCCTGGAGCTCCTCGACGGCCTCGTCGGCACCGGCGACATCGGCGAAGGTGGTCTTCGGGGTGTCCTTGCTGACCAGCTTGGCCTTGGACTTGCCGAACTGCATGACCCGAGAGCCGCCACCCTGACTCTGGTTGATGAGGAAGAAGAACAGCCCGAAGATCAGGATGAAGGGCAAGATGCCGAGCAGCAGCGAGACGAAGACGTTCTGCTGCGACACCTTGACGTCGTAGGTCACGCCGGCCCTGGCGAAGGCGTCGGCGAACTGGCGGCCCTGGTCGATGAGGAAGCTCGCCCGGACCTTGTCGCCGCTGTCGAGCTCGACCCGCACCTCCTGCTCCTTGTCCAGCAGCAGGGCGGGGTCCTTGGTGGTGCTCTTGACCTCGCCCTGGGCGATGGCGGCAAGCACCGCGGCCGTGTCGACGCGCTTGTACTCCCCGTCCCCGCGCAGGCCGGAGGACAGGGCGAGCACGAGCAGCAGGCCCAGGGTGATGTAGAGAAACGGGCCGCGAGTGAAGCGCTTGAGGTTCATCGACGCGGGGCGCAACGCCCCGTCCTCCCTGACGAGTGGTGTACCGCAAAGGGTACTGCGCTCAGTGCAACGGGCGCCCGTCAGCGCTCGTTCCGGCCTGAGGGCCGATCAGGACGTGGCGTAGACCTCAGGCTTGAGCAGGCCGACGAACGGCAGGTCGCGGTAGCGCTCGGCGTAGTCGAGCCCGTAGCCGACGACGAACTCGCTCGGGATGTCGAACCCGACGTACTTCACGGCGGTGTGGACCTTGGCGGCCTCGGGCTTGCGCAGCAGCGCGCACACCTCGACGCTCGCCGGGCCGCGGCTGTGCATGTTGCGCAGCAGCCAGGACAGGGTCAAGCCCGAGTCGATGACGTCCTCGACAACGAGGATGTGCTTGTCGACGATGTCGCGGTCGAGGTCCTTGAGGATGCGCACGACGCCTGAGCTGGACGTGCCTGAGCCGTACGACGACACCGCCATGAACTCCATCGACACCGGCACCGTGAGCGCCCTGGCGAGGTCGGCCATGACCATGACGGCGCCCTTGAGCACCCCGACGAGCAGCACCTCGCGGCCGGCGTAGTCGGCGTCGATCTGCTTCGCGAGCTCGGCCACCTTGTCGGCGATCTCCTGCTCGGAGATGAGGACCTTCTCGATCTCGGGCGGTACGACGGAGGTCACGCCGCTGAGGCTATCGGTCGGCCCGGGCAGCGATCACAGCCAAGTCACCGGTACGGAGCGCAAGACCATCGCTCCCACCGCGACGCCAACAATTGCGGCAGGCATCTGGCAAGTTGGAAGTCCGGCCGACGAGAAGACGACGTTCAGACCGCGCAAACAGGTCACCGCCTCCAGCTGTTTCGCACACCTGCTTTGCCCGAAGCCGACATTAGTGCGGCCCCTGTTCTCGTTCCCCCATTATTCTGCTGGGACGGGGATGGCTGGGACGAGCTGAACCAGGCGTCGCGCGGTCGGCGAGGGCATCGAACGCTTAACCTCAAGGGTGATTTCATGCAGGACGTCAATTGTGCCGTCCTCCTCCGTCACCCACAGTTCGCCGCGGCCCGACCAGATCGGCCGCGCATTCGAGCGACTGCCCCTTGGCTTGCCTTGGTCGTCCAGCACCGTCATGAGATCAACGCCGTCGCCTCTGCTCGCGGTCGCATAACCCCCAGCGCTAAGGCGGAGAAGGTCAAATCCAGGCTGCGGGAGCCCAAGCTTCGTTGCGCTGCCGTCGGGGCCAAAGCGGGTCAATTGAGCGCGGTCCGTGCGAGGTTCGATGACCACCCACACAGTCACGGACCCGTCGGGGTCCCACTGGGGGTTGGTGAGATCCGCAGCCGAGGAGAACCAGCGGTCCACCCTGTCGCCACCACTTCTCACGACGTTTAGCGCAGTCCGCACTCCGTCATCGCCAGGAGAACGTTGTACGTACAGCGTCTGCGTGAACGCCAGATCCCCCGCCAAGTTGAGCGCGGGCATGAACGATCCGGAGCTGTCCGGCAACCCGGCAATTTTCTGCACCTTCCCGTCGATCACGCGACGGACGTGATCGAACCTACCGAGCCCCTCGACGAAAGCCCCCCGGCCAGCGACTGACGTCACCCCACCGACGTTGAGCCGGGGCCGTCCGGCCTCCGTGAGTTGTCCGCCGCACAGTTCCAACCGCACAAGTCCCGTCCGGACCTGCTGGTCGAAGCCTGTGATTCCTTCCATCGGGGTACACAGACCCGAAGCAGGTGAAGACCGCGCGGCGGGTGATGGAGGCGCTGACCTAACGCATGCCGTGCAGGCCACCAAGATCACCAGGGCTAACTGCAGCCCGGGCCACGCTTTGATCCTGGGCATCACGGCGACTGCACCGGAGCGTTGAGGTTTTTACACCCCGACACCTGCGCGATGGGTATGGAGATCCCCGCTCCGCAGTGGTACTTGAGACTCTGCCCGAAGTAGAGCCGATAGGCAGGCTGACTTTCCATACCAAGGCTGTATCGTGCGACCTGAACAGTTCCAATGAAATCCGCAGTGCCCTTCAACTGCCTAGGCAGGTAGAAAGCTGACGTGTCCTGCCAGAACGAATCGCTGGCGTTTTCTGGCGAGGTTCGGTAAGGACCTTTCGCGCCATCCGGTCCAGGCACTCCGAAGCTGCCCGTGTTGCGTCCGCCACTGCTCGTTGCTACTGCGCCACTGACACCGAGAGCGCCGCCCCCTGCAGTGAAGCTGATTTCCCCGCGCGCAGCGTCCGTAGTGTTCGACTGCTCGAACGATACGTTCTGCAGGACCTTGTTGTGCTGCTCGCCACCCGACGGACCGACGGCAACTGACGTTCCGTACAGCGATATATTCAGGTTGTTCAGGTCGAGCCGGTATCCGTTTCGAGTCTTCGCGCCTGCATAGCCGCAGACGGCGACCTCATACATAGCCTCACGACTCTCCGCATTGTAGATAGTCCTCCGCACACGATAAGGCGTGATCGAGTAGAACGCTGTATAGCCGGTGGTCTCTGAACGGAAGTCTCGAGAGTTGCTGCGCTCTACTTCGTCGCCGCGGGGCTGGCAGCCAATCGTGTTGGCGGCACCCAACGAATTGACGTTGCCGCCCAACAGATAATGTATCTCTGCGGCATAGTCCGTCGTTGCCGTCGCCGGGCGCCAGGGCTGCCGAATATCACCAAAGTCTTCCATCGTAGGCGTCGTGTAATTGAACGAGCCCTCGTCAGGACCTGCCACCGCTTGCGCTTGAGCGCAAACGCTGCTTAGCGTGTCGCTGCCGCCATTTTCCGCACCCCCGCTGAGAGAGGCTGCGCAGGCAAGGGCCGGGCCGCTTACGCTCAGTGCCACCCCGATGAGCAAGCCAGCGGCACCGCCGGCGTTCCGGAGCAGCGTTTGACAGGTGCCGTAGGAGTTGTTTGCGCAATCATTGGCGGCGTCGTTGATGGTCTTGGCGAGAACTTGGCACGTGCTGCTCTGGTCATTGCTGCACTTGTCGAGGGCGGCTAGGAGGTCCTGACCGAGCTGTAGAACCTCCCGCTTGGCCTCCTGGCAGGCGCTGTAGTAATCGCCCGTGCACTCTCCGATGGCGGCGATGAGTTCCGCGACGATCTGGTCAACCATGTCGGCCAGCGGCTGAGGGTCGGGTGTGTCGATGTTGTCGACCCTGTCCTGCACTTCAGCGGCGAGCTCGGCTGCGTCGGTGATCGGCTTGGGCCTGATGCCGTCGACTTCCCCGCGGATCTGTTCGATGGAGCTCTCGACCTGATCGACTAATGGGCGAGGGTCTTGGTCGTCCACCTCTCCGAGAGCCCCTTCCACGGCATCGGAAATCTCGGCGGCTAGCGGCTTCAGGTCGACCTTGTCGGCCTCCTCGCGGACTTGATCAACCGCGTTCTCCGCTTGGTCGACCAAGGTGCCAACTCGATCCACCGTGGGCGAGACGTCGACATCGCCGACGTCGTCACGGACACCGTCCACGGTTGCGACGACCGAGTCCACGAGCGGGAAAATGTTGATCTCGCCTACCTGGTTGCCCACCGTGTCGACGGTTCGCCCGATAGCCCTTTGCAGCTCGGCGGCATCCACCGAATCCGCAATAGCGTCGCTGGCCGTGCCGACCGCCGTGGCCACGACCTCCTGCACCTTCTCCGGCGGCGCAACGGCAACTGCCGAGGGTGCTGTGGTCACCGGGGCCGGAGCCAACGTCGTACTCGCCGACGCTGGCAACGCCACCGCGGCGAACGTCACCGACGCGATGACCACCCCCAAAGAACGCCTGACCCGCATGGAAGCCTCAATTTCTGTAGCCGCGATGACCGATGGCGGGAAACTGGCACTACCCGGACATACGTGTCAAGCAGCGTTCTTTACAGAATTCGGACAAAGACCTTTCGCTGGACGCTAAGGGACAGGATGCGTACGTGTCACTGATCCGTAGACGCACGGCGAGCGGTGAGGCGGCCGTCGGCGCGGGTCACCCGGACGCCGCCGGGGAGGGCGACGGCGCCCTGGCCGTGCCAGTCCTCGATCAGTGCGCGCAGCGCGTCGACGTGCGCGGAGGTGATCGCACCCTCACAGCGCTCTGCTGCCCACGCCTTCAGCGCCCGGGCGCGCAGCGCCGGCACCAGCGACTCCAGCTCAGCCACCGAGGGCTCCGCCGGCAGCGACGGCGTCAACGCATCAAGGGCGTCGGCGTCCTCGCGCAGCAGCCGCGCCGTCCGCGCCAGCGCCGGGACGATCCCGCGGCCCAGCGCATCGGACAGCACCGGGAGCACCTCCCGGCGCACCCGTACCCGCGCGTACGACGGGTCGCTGTTGTGCGGGTCGTCCCACGCGCTCAGCCCGGAATCGGTGCAGGCCGCGCGCGTCGTCGTACGGTCGATCTCCAGCAGCGGTCGGCGGAACACCCCCCGCACCGGCGCCATCCCTGACAGCGAGCGAGCTCCCGAGCCGCGACCGAGACCGAGCAGCAGCGTCTCGGCTTGGTCGTCGAGGGTGTGTCCGAGCAGTACGGCGGCAGCCCCCAGCCGCTCGGCGGCCTCCGTCAGCGCGGCGTAGCGAGCGTCCCGGGCGCGCGCCTCCGGCCCGCCGCCGCCGGTCGCGCCGACCTCGACGGGCAGCACCTCGACGGGGTCGAGCCCCATTGCCAGGCACCGCTGGGCGGCCCGGTCGGCGACCGCGGCGGAGTCGGCCTGCAGGCCGTGGTCCACGACCAGCGCACCCACGCCCTCGGGTCGCTCGAACGCCAGCGCACCGGCCAGGGCCAGCGAGTCGGGGCCGCCGCTGACCGCCGCGAGCACGAGCGCGTCGGCCGGGAGGTCGGCCAGGCAGCGGCGTACGGCTGACCGCACCGCAGCGGTCGCGGGCGGCGGGCCGCTCATGCAGTTGCAGGCAGCGCGGCGATCCGGTGCACCCAGGTCAGCGGCTCGCGGATCTCCTGGCGGGTCGGCAGGGTGGCCGGCGACTCCCAGACCCGGTTGAACCCGGCCATGCCGAGCTCGCGCACGGCAGTGTCGACGAAGGCCTTGCCCTCGGCGTACTGCAGGGCCTTGAGGTCCAGGCCCAGCATGCGGCGCAGGATCCGGTCGATCAGCCCGGCACCGTCCTTGCGGCGCTGGTCGAAGCGCGCGCGGATGGTCTCGACGGTGGGTACGACGGAGGGGCCCACCCCGTCCATCACGTGCTCGGCATGGCCTTCGAGCAGCGACATGAACGCGGTCACCCGCTCGAGCACGACCTTCTGCTCCGGCGTCTGCAGCAGCTCGACCAGCGAGCCGCCGCGGGGCAGCTGGGTGACGGCGTCCTTGAGCCGGCTGACCAGCTCGCTCGGGTTGTCGAGCGAAGTCGCCGACAGCAGCGCGCCGATCTCGCTGCGCACGTGCGCGTGCATCCACGGGACGGCGGTGAACTGGGTCCGGTGGGTGACCTCGTGCAGCGCGACCCAGAGCCGGAAGTCGCTCGGGTCGACGCCCAGCCGGCGTTCGGTCTCGACGATGTTGGGCGCCACCAGCACGAGTCGGCCGGTGCCCGCTTCGGGCAGAAACACCTCGTACTGGCCGAGCACCTTCGACGACAACCAGGCCAGCATGGTGCCCATCTGCACGCCGGTGATCCGGCTGCCGGCGGCCAGCGCCATCGGGCTCTGCGTCGCCGCGAGCTTGTCCGCCAGCGGCTCGAGGACGACCTTGAAGCCGTCGACGTTGGCAGCGGACCAGCCGGCCCGGTCGACGACGGTGGCCTCGAGGATCTCGCCGGGCGGGACCAAGCCGGTGACGTCGCGGACGTGCTCCTCGGCGGTCACGGCGAGCCCGCGCAGCTCCTCGACGGCCTGCGCTGCCTCGGCCCAGGACACGTCTGGTCCGGCGGGCGCGAGGCGCTTGGCGGTGCGGACCGCAAGGTCCCAGTCGACGGGGCTGGCGCTCATCCGGCCACCGTACGTCCGCCCGCGGCTCGTGACGTCAGTCGAGCTGAGCGCGCACCGCGCACCCGTCGACTGACGTAAGAGGGTGGGGCTCAGGGGCAGCCGCAGGAGGAGAGGCTTGCGGCGAGCCGGTCGAGCGCGGCCTGGGTCGCCAGCGTCCGGCCGAAGGGCACGCCGTCGGCGGCCAGCGCGAAGGCGAGCAGCGCCCCCGACCGCGTCCGCACCAGCCCGGCCAGGGCGCCGACGCCGTTGAGCGTGCCCGTCTTGGCCCGTACGACGCCCGCGGCTGCCGCCGCGGGACCACCCCGGTAGCGGTCGTCCAAGGTGCCGTCGAACCCGGCGACCGGCAGGCCGGACAGCACAGGCGCGAGACCGTCGCGCACCACTGCCGTCGACAGCAGCTGGGTCAGCGCAGCCGGCGTGGCCCGGGCCAGCCGGGACAGGCCACTCCCGTCGCGCAGGGCCACCGCTGGGCCGGGCAGCCCCGGCTCCCCCAGCACACCGGCGAGCGCCCGCTCTGCGCCGGCGAAGCTCGCGGGCAGGCCCCGCTCCACCGCCACTGCGCGGGCCAGCGCCTCGGCCAGGTCGTTGTCGCTGCGGCTGAGCATCACCTCGACCAGCTCGCTGACCGGGGGGCTCGCCACCGATCCCAACGCGGATGCGGTCGGCCCGGCCCGGCCTCGCAGCACCGGCGCGGCCGGCGCCCCCAGCAGCGCCGCCAGCGACCGCCCCGCGGCCAGTGCCGGGTCGGCCACCCGCGGCCTGCGCGACCCCGGGGGCGCCGTACGACCGCCGTCCACCATCAGCGCCGTCACCGGCGCGACGTCGCCGCCGGTGACGTACTCCGGCCGCCAGCCCGGCCCGAGCAGCGGCCCGCTGTAGCGGCTGTCGTCGACGAGCACCCGTGTCACCGGCAGCCCGGTGGCCCGCACCTGCGTGGCAAGGTCGGCGAGCCGCGCCATCCGCGGATAGCCCTTGCCGGTGAGCGGTCCGGCGAGCGAGGCGTCACCTCCGCCGACGAGTACGACCTCTCCGGGCGTGGCTCCCGCGACGACCCGCGTCGTGAAGCGGAAGGACGATGGCAGGGCCGTCAGGGCCGCCACGGCCGTGGCGAGCTTGGCCGTCGAGGCCGGGGTCACCGCCCGAGCAGCGCCGCGTTCGAAGAGCACTCGACCCGACAGGGCATCGACGACCGACACCGCAACCGCGCCCCCGAGCGCTGGGTCGGTCAGCCCCGCGGCCAGGGCGCGCTGCACCCCCGCGGCCGACGGCAGCGGCCCCGACGACGCTGGCGGCAGCAGGGGGACCCGCGTCGCGGCAGGCACGGCGACCGGCGGCGGCGGGTCGGGCCGACCGAGCGCGACCACCCCCACGGCCGCCCAGGTGAGCGCGACCGTGCCGGCGAGCACCCACGTCGTACGACGCACGGGCGTGTCCGCACTCACTGTCCTAGACCTCCGCCGTCGCCCGCCTGTGCGCGACACTAGGTGCCCGATCGCCGACAGGAAGGCCCCGCAGGTGGAGTTCGACGTCACCATCGAGATCCCCAAGGGGCAGCGCAACAAGTACGAGGTCGACCACACCAGCGGCCGCATCCGGCTCGACCGCATGCTGTTCACCAGCACCCGCTACCCCAGCGACTACGGCTTCGTCGAGAACACCCTCGGCGGCGACGGCGACCCGCTGGACGCACTCGTGCTGCTCGACGAGCCGACCTTCCCCGGCTGCCTGATCCGCTGCCGCACCATCGGGATGTTCCGCATGTCCGACGAGGCCGGCCCCGACGAGAAGCTGCTCTGCGTGCCGGTCGGCGACCCGCGGCAGAGCCACCTGCAGGACATCTTCCACGTGCCGGAGTTCGACCGGCTCGAGATCCAGCACTTCTTCGAGGTCTACAAGGACCTCGAGCCCGGCAAGTCCGTCGAGGGCGCTGCCTGGGTTGGTCGCAAGGAGGCCGAGGACGAGGTCCGTGCCTCCCAGCAGCGCTACGTCGACAACCCGCACGCCGTCGACCACGTCGGCGACCCCGACCACAAGTAGCAGTTGGACCCGCGTGCTCGCTCTCGACGGCCGGCCTGATGTCACGGCGCAGCTCTTCTGGCCCGACGGGCGAAGTCAGGTCAGGCGCGGCGGCGGCAGCGTGACAGTTCCAGGCGACGCGCTAGTCGAACTGATCTTCAACGAGGCGCTCACACCAGCCGACCTGCTTCTGCTCGAACAGCCTGCCGTTGTGGGCGTGGCTGCCCTCAGCAGCAAGGTCGACGACGCTACCGTGGTCGACATCTGCGCGGCTTTCCCAGATCTGCGCTCGTTCCGTCTCCCGAAGGCGCCGAGAGTCGGCGCACGGGCGATGGCCTCCATCGCGACCTTGGCGGACGTCCGTGATGTGCAGGTTGTCGGCGCCCAACTGGGGGCGGCCGACCTCCGACCGCTGGCTACGCTCGAAAAGCTCAGCCGGCTGACGCTGGAGCGCTGCGGGATCACCGATCCTCAGGTCGCGGACATTTGCCGGAGCGACTCATTGGAACAGTTGAACCTCACCGGGAACAGGCCGCTGTCTGACGCGTGCCTGCGGTCCGTCGGGCGTTTACCCCGGCTCAGGTGGTTGTTCCTTGCCGGCTGCCGGATCACCGACGCCGGGCTGGAGCACCTGTGCCACGCCACGTCACTGCGGGTGCTGGTTCTGTCCAGCACGCAGGTCACCGACGCAGGCGTACGCCGGCTCAAGCTGCCGACAGACGCTGTCGTGGCGCTGCCGGACGGTGCCGAAGTCATGCCGGTCGGCGACGTCGTGCGCGGCGCGCCACCCGCGGCCGAACTCCCCGCCCGCCTGCGGGTGGACGCACCCCTGCTATTGCTGTTCACCGCGCCGTACTGCGGACCGTGTCATACGACTAAGGCGAAGCTCGAGCAGCTCCCCGCCTCGCTCCGCGAGCGCTTCAAACTCGTCGAGGTCGACGTCACCGCAGAACCCGGGCTCGGAAGCCTGTTTACCGTCCATGCGGTGCCGACAGTCGTCCTCCTCTTCCGTGCAGAGGAGCACTTTCGCAGCATCGGCGGAAAGCGAGCGGCCCAGCTGCAGTCTGCGCTCACCTCGGTGTTGGACGAGCTGGTACCTGCGCGCTGACCGGGGCGCTCCGCCGACGGCTAGCGTCGGCCGCCATGCAGCAGTGCCTCTCAACCGAACGTGAGTCAGAGCACCTTGCTGCCGTACATCTCCCCCAGTGGGTCGGCCAGCAGCTCGAGCCGCGCACCGTCAGGGTCGCGGAAGTACATCGAGACGCCGCTCTCCAGGTGGTAGTCGACGTCGGCCGCGTCGAGCTTGCCGCGCAGGTGCGCCCACTTCTCGGGCGTCACGCTGATCGCGACGTGGTGCAGGCCACCGAGCACCTCGGCGTACGACCCGAGGTCCAGGCCCGGAAAGTCGAAGAACGCCAGCAGATTTCCGTGGCCGATGTCGAAGAAGAAGTGCGTGGAGCCCTGGTAGTCGCGGTTGCCGAACATCTCTGTCAGCGGGAACTCGAGCACGTCCTGGTAGAAGCGCACGGTCCGCTCGACGTCGCCGGACAGCATCGCGAAGTGGTGCAACCCGCGGGCACTGCTCTCCGGCCGCTCGCCGTCCGGTCGCAGGTGCTCCGCGGCGATCTGCGCGCGGCGGGTCTCGATCTCGGTCAGCTCTTCGGGGGTCACGACGCCGACGGTACGACGTGATGGACGGCTCCGCGATCGCGCTGCTCTGCCTGGCTGCTTTCGCGGCCGGGATGCTTGACGCGGTCGTCGGCGGCGGCGGGCTGATCCAGCTGCCCGCGCTGCTGCTGGTCCTGCCGTCGTACCCCGTCGTTGCCCTGCTCGGGACCAACAAGCTGGCCTCGGTGGTCGGGAC
>JANPHZ010000085.1:0-6629 GCA_031424715.1 Frankiaceae bacterium | reverse complement strand
CCGTCGGGTGCCGGGTGCCACGGGTAGGTCGTGCCGGCCACGACAGAGCCGCTCGTGGCGAGGATGCGACTGGTGAAGCCCTTGGGCAGCATCACGCCGTTGGCGTCCGGGGCGAGCAGGCCGCCGTAGGGGCCGGCACCGGGCTTGCTCGTTGCGGCGTACGCCGACTGCCAGAACGACGGGCCGAGGGTGGCGACGCCCGCAGCGACGGCGGTGCTGCGCAAGAAGGACCGGCGGTCCATGGGAACTCCCAGGGTCAAGGGCAGATCGGGGCGGCCCTGAGTCTGCCCTGCCCGGTTGGCCACCGGATGAACAGCCGGTGGTCGGGGGGTTAGCCCTGGCTGGCCGTCGGACGAGCGGTGCGGAACGGCCCGGCGACCTCGAAGGTCACGCCGTTGCCGCTGGTCCCCCGCTGGGAGGAGAAGTAGAGCCGCTTGCCGTCGGGGCTGAAGGCGGGCCCGGTGATCTCGCTACGGCCGTGCCCCACCAGGCGGACCACGGGCGCGACCTGGCGCTCGGTGCTGAGGAGGACGATCTCGAGGTTGCCACCGTCCTCGGCCACGAAGATGTCGCCCGACCGGGAGACCACAAGGTTGTCGACCCCGGTGAGGGGTGCGCTGCTGCCGAGCGAGGCGGCGTCGTAGAGCACCGACAGTCGGCTCGAGACGACGTCGAGGTCCCAGACCCGGTTGTCACCCTTTGTCGTGAAGTAGACGTGGCCGGCGTCGTACCAGACTCCCTCTCCCCCCTTGAACACCTTCGAGCCCGCCCGGCGGTGCTGCGACTGCGGCATCGTCGGCGCCAAGGCGGGACGCCACGTGACCGTGCCGCGCGCATCGGCGTACAAGACCTCGAGCAGCCCCTCGCCCAGCCGGGGCCACGCGGTGGGCGTGAAGCGGTAGAAGCGGCCGTCGGTCGCGTCCTCGGTGAGGTAGAGCCGGCGGCGGACGGGATCGACCGTCACGGCCTCGTGGGCGAAGATGCCCAGGGCAGGGCGGGGGACGCCTTGCCAGGCCCGCGTCACCTGGCATTCGAACACCTGCCCGCCGGGTGTCTCCTCGCAGGACAGCCAGGTGCCCCAGGGCGTCGGTCCACCCGCGCAGTTGCGGCTGGTGCGGGCGAGGATCCGGTACGCCGCGCTGACGCGGCCCTGGTCGGTGAAGCGCAGGGCACTGGCCCCGCCGGTTGAGGTCACCTCGCTGTTGGAGGTGTAGACCCAACCCCCGTCCGGCTGGGGGAAGACCGCACCGCCATCGGGTGCGCGGTGCCAGGTGTAGGTGGTTCCGGGCACCACGGCCCCGCTCCGAGCAAGGACGCGGCTGGTGAAGCCGCGCGGGAGCATCACGCCGTTGCGGTCGGCGGCGAGCAGACCGCCGTACGGTCCCCGACCGGCCGCGACGGGAGCGCCGTACGCGGTCTGCCAGAAGCCGTGGCCGAGGGCGGTGACGCCGACCGCGAGTGCGGTGCTGCGCAGGAAGTCCCGGCGGTCCATGACGCAGTGTCGCCTGTCGCGCCGCTGCCGGGCGGCACAACGCGCGACGGCCCGGCTCCCTGTGCGGGGGCCGGGCCGTGGTGCGCTCGTGCGTCTAGAGCTGATTCAGCGGGATCGCGATATCGGTGATGGCGGGGGTGCCGAGGGCGCCTTCGAGGGCAGCCTGGCCGTTGAGCAGGTTGATCTCGTAGAGGTTGCCGTTGCTGACGGCGTACGGGAACGCCTCAACAGCCTTGCCGGTGTTCATCGGGCGGACCTTGGAGTAGATGTCGAAGCCGCTGTTCGGGGCGAAGTCGACGCCGAGGTTGCCGGTGGCGACGAGCAGGCCGGCGTTGGCAGGGGACTGGATGACGACGGTGTCGTTGGTCGTGTTGAGGTCGAACAGTGTGGTGGCCGTCGAGGCGTCGAGGTCGTTGTTCGTGTACGCCGCCCCGGTGACGCCGGAGGTGGGGGCGCCGTTGGTGGTCAGGGCCGTGTCGGTGGCCGTCCCGGTCGCGGGGGCGGGGCCATCGCTGAAGACGCCGTTGACGGCGGCCGGGAAGGGCTGGCGCAGGTTCTGGCCGGTGTCGGAGATGACCCGCAGCGCGTTGGCGGCCGGGTTGAAGTCGACGCCGAAGTTGACGCCGTTCAGGGCCACGCTGAGCTGGCCCACCTTGGTGGCGGCGGCACTGTCCTTGTTGATGAGGTAGATGCCTCCGGCGTTGCCGACGCCGTAGAGCTTGCCGTTCTGGACCCGGAAGTCGATACCGACGAGGCTCACATCGCCGGCGAGCGGCACGGTCCCGAGCTTGCTCGTGCGGCCCGGGTCGTCCGTCGAGAACTGGTAGAGGTCCTTGCCGCCGGCGAGGCCGATCACGCTGAGGTTGCCGCCTCGACTGCCGCCGTCGTAGGAACCGCCGGAGGAGTCGCCGTAGGACCCGTAGGACCCATAGCCGAAGGCGAGGGACGGTCCGGCGACCATGGTCGCGGCGATCGCGGCGGCCGCGAGGCCCTTCGTCACGTTCTTGCTCATGCACGTCTCCTGGATCAAGGGGCCGACGCCTGAGTGCGTCGGCTCCCTGGTCCATACGGAGCGCGACGCCGCGGCGTTCAGCGGGACATCTGCGGACAGATGCCGCATCCAGGCCCTAGGGTCCCGGCATCCCGATCCCGCTGGTTCCGACGAGAGGCCTGTCTGTGATCCCTCTGCGACGCACCACCCTGGCGGCGGCACTGGCCGTTGCGCTTGCCGCTGGCACGGCCGCCCTGGCGCCGACTGCCCAGGCGGCCCCCGACCCCGATCGAGGTCAGGGCCGGACCAACGCCGGTGCCACGAGCGACAGCGGCCGCTACGACCGGCTGATCGTCCACTTCGCCGAGGGCACCGCCGCGGCCAGCTCCGACGCCGCCGCGGTCGAGGAGATCCGCGCCGTCGGCAACGCGGCCGGGCACGACCTGCAGCTGACCCGTCGGCTGTCGACGTCGGGGGCTCTGGTGGAGGTCGCCGCCCCGCTGGACAAGGCAGCCGCGGACCGGTTGATCGCGACGTTCGTCGAGCGCTCGGGCGTCGCCTACGCCGAGGTCGATGCCGTCATGACGGCGACCCTCACCCCGAACGACACCTTCTACCCCAACCAGTGGCACTACTACGAGCCGGTCGCGGGCATGAATCTGCCGACCGCGTGGGACACCGCGGACGGCACCGGGGTCACCGTGGCGGTGCTCGACACCGGCATCACCGCGCACCCCGACCTCGACGCCAACGTCGTCGCCGGCTACGACTTCGTCAGCAACGCCACCTTGGCGCGCGACGGCAACGGGCGCGATGCCAACGCCGCCGACGAGGGCGACTGGACGACCCGCAACCAGTGCTACAAGGGCTCACCGGCGAGCAACAGCTCCTGGCACGGCACCCACGTGTCCGGGACCATCGCCGCGGTCACGGGCAACGGCACGGGTGTGACGGGGGTCGCCTTCGGAGCCAAGGTGCAGCCGGTCCGGGTGCTGGCGGCCTGCGGCGGCACCCTCGCCGACATCGCCGACGCGATCACCTGGGCGTCGGGCGGCACCGTCTCCGGGGTCCCTGCCAACGCGACCCCAGCCAAGGTCATCAACATGAGCCTCGGCGGTAGCGGCACCTGCGGCGCTACCTACCAGAACGCCATCAACGGCGCCGTCTCGCGCGGCACCACGGTGGTCGTCGCGGCCGGCAACTCCAACGCCAACGCCTCCGGCTTCCAGCCGGCCTCGTGCACCAGCACGGTGGTGGTGGCCGCGTCCGACCGTGAAGGTAACCGGGCGTCGTACTCCAACTTCGGGACCATCATCGATGTGACCGCGCCTGGCGGCGAGACGGCGACAGCCGCCAACGGGGTCGCCTCGACCCTGAACAGCGGTACGACAACGCCGGCCGCGCCGAACTACGTCTACTACCAGGGCACCTCGATGGCGACGCCGCACGTCGCGGGGATGGCTGCGCTGGTGCTCGGCAAGAAGGCGCACACCCCGGCGGAGCTCGAAGCGGTCCTTAAGGCCGGCACCCGCCCGCTCGTCGGTGTCTGCAGCGGCGGCTGCGGCTCGGGCCTGGTCGACGCGGCCAAGACCATCGCCTCCTTGCTGCCGTAGACGGCAAGCCCCAGACGCGCGACGGCCCGGCTCCCCTCGAGGGGGGCCGGGCCGTCGTCGTAGGCGCAGGGCAGACAGAAACGAGTCCGCCCACTACGTTGCCGGCACAGGGCCGATGGGGGGCTCATCATCGGCGCAGGGGGATCTCTCATGCAGCATCGCCGGGTCTACGCCGGAGTCGCTCTGACGATCATGGCGGTTATCGCCGCGGGCGCGGGCGGGCCAACCGCCGTGGCGGAGAGCCTTTCCTCCGCCACGGGTCGCCTCGTCGTGCTGCACGAGGACCACTTCGCCGAGGGTGCTTCGCAGCACCGCTACCAGGTGGTGGCTGCCGATGGGGAGCGGACCGAGCTGCTGTTCGACGACCGCGGGCCGGAGGGCTGGGGAGGCCGCGAAGTGCGGGTCACCGGCAAGCGGGAGCGCCCGAACGTCCTGCGCGTGGGGTCGAGCTCGGCGGTGGAGGAGGCAGGCGGCGGGTCGGGAGCGTCGTCGCCGCAGGCGGCACCGGCCACGGTTGCCACCAAGAGGGTGGCGGTCATCCTCTTCGACTTCGCCGACAGCAGTGATGCGGATCAGCCCGTGACCGCGGACCTCGCGCGGGAGGTGGTGTTCGGGACCGCCACCAGCAGCACCCCGACCGTGCGCCAGTTCCTGACCGAGACCTCGTTCGGTCAGCTGGCCCTCGCCGGAGCGAGCTCCCCCGCCGGCGACGTCTTCGGCTGGGTGCGCATCGACGCGAAGAAGACCGACGCCTGCGCCTTCGACACGTGGGGTCAGCAGGCCCGCGCGCAGGCGGCGACGCAAGGCTTTGTGGACAGCAGCTACGACCAGGTCATCCACCTGATGCCCACGGGCACCTGCAGGTTCGGCGGCGTCGCCTACATGCCGGGCAAGTACTCCTGGACCGTGCTGCGCAGACCTGCGGACCCGCGGCTCCTCCCGGCGCTGCGGGGCGTGACCTCGCACGAGTACGGCCACAGCCTGGGCATCCACCACGCCGGTTCCTACCGCTGCAAGGACGGCACCGGGGCGACGGTCACCCTCAGCGCCACCTGCGTCCTGGACGAGTACGGCGACCCGTTCAGCGTCCTGGGCATGTCCTTCCACGAGCGGCAGTACCACGGCTACCAGAAGGGCCGGGTCTCCTGGGTGAACACGACGACGGTCACCGCGAGCGGGACCTACTTCCTGTCCTCGGTGAGCACCGGCGCGTCCGGGGCCCACGTGCTGCGGATCGCCCGGCCCAAGACCAAGGGCCAGGCCGACTACTACTACCTCGAGCTCCGGCAGCCCTCGGGAGCGTTCGACGCGTTCGCCCCGACCGACCCTGCGGTGCAGGGCGTGACCATCCGGATCGCCCCCGACTACGCGGTCAACGCCGTCTCCAAGCTCCTCGACATGACGCCCGGATCGGACGACAGAGATCCGGACCGAGCGGTGGGGGACGGCGGCGACCTCGCCGACGCCGCGCTGGCGCCGGGGAAGAGCTACACCGACAGTGCGATGGGCCTGAGCGTGAGGCTGGACTCGATCAGCAGCGGCGTCGCGAAGGTCACGGTCACCCTTCCCACGGCGGCGCCCCGCGGCCGGAAGTAGCAAAGACGCGCGACGGCCCGGCTCCCCTCGCGGGGGGCCGGGCCGTCGTCGTACGAGGAGGAGCTCAGTCGGTGGCGACCTCGGCCTCGTGGGCCGCGTGCTCACCGACGGACTCGCCGTTGATCCAGGCCTCGAGGGCCGGGCCGGCGATGTCGTCGCGGACCTGCTTGGGCGGCGACTTCATGAAGTACGTCGACGCCGGGTGGCACGGGCCACCCTCGCCGCGGTCCATGGCGATCTTGGCGCAGCGGACCGCGTCGATGATGACGCCGGCGCTGTTGGGGCTGTCCCAGACCTCGAGCTTGTACTCCAGGTTGAGCGGGACGTCACCGAAGGCGCGACCCTCGAGACGGACGTAGGCCCACTTGCGGTCGTCGAGCCACTGGACGTAGTCGGACGGGCCGATGTGCACGTTGCGGGCGCCCATGTCGTGGTCCATGTTGGACGTGACAGCCTGGGTCTTGCTGATCTTCTTGGACTCCAGGCGGTCGCGCTCGAGCATGTTCTTGAAGTCCATGTTGCCGCCGACGTTCAGCTGGTAGGTCCGGTCGAGGATGACGCCGCGGTCCTCGAACAGCTTCGCCATGACGCGGTGGGTGATCGTGGCGCCGACCTGGCTCTTGATGTCGTCGCCGACGATCGGGACGCCTGCGGCGCGGAACTTCTCGGCCCACTCCGGCGTGCCGGCGATGAAGACGGGGAGCGCGTTGACGAAGCCGACCTTGGCGTCGATGGCGCACTGCGCGTAGAACTTGGCGGCCACCTCGGACCCGACGGGCAGGTAGCAGACCAGCACGTCGACCTTGGCGTCCTTGAGCGCCTTGACGACGTCGACCGGCTCCGCGTCGGACTCCTCGATGGTCTCGCGGTAGTACTTGCCGAGGCCGTCGAGGGTGTGGCCGCGCTGCACGGGGACGTCCATCGGCGGCACGTCGGC
>JANPHZ010000084.1:0-3227 GCA_031424715.1 Frankiaceae bacterium | reverse complement strand
CCGGTCGGGGCAACCAGCCCTGCGGCGCGCTGCTGGAGGGACTCGCGGCACGCGACTTCACCGGGCTGGTCGTGGTCGAGGTCAACACCCGCAAGGCCGAGGACCGCATCGAGCGCGAGACCGATCTCGCCGAGGCGCTGGCCTTCACCCGGCTGCACCTCGCGGCCCCCACGGTCATGTCGGCGCAGGACCGCGCGGCCTGGCGGCGGTGAGCCTGTGAACCACCCTGGCTCGCCCACCGCTTTCGAGGCGCTCGTGGACGTCTACGACGCGGCTCGACCGCGCTACCCCACCGGCCTGTACGACGCCCTGCCCGACCTGTCCGGCGCGGTCCTCGAGCTGGGCGCCGGCACCGGTATCGCGACCCGCCAGCTCGAGCGCCGATCCGGCTCGCTGGTGAGCACCGACCTCGGTCCGCGGATGCTCGCGCGGCTGCACGAGCGGTCGCCCTCGGTGCCGGTCTGCGTCGCGCGGGCAGAGGCGCTGCCGTTCACCGACGCCTCCTTTGACGTCGTCTGCGGCGCGCAGATGTGGCACTGGGCCGATCCCGCGGTCGCCGCCCCGCAGGTGCTGCGGGTGCTGCGGCCGGGAGGCGCACTTGCCGTGTGGTGGAACGAGGTCGACGCCGACGGGCTGCCCTGGTGGGACGACCAGCAGTCTCGCCTGGAGGCCGGAAATCCCCTGTACGGCAGGGATTATCGCCAGCGTGACTACGGCGCCGAACTCGCCCCGTGGTTCCCCGACGTCACGTCCTGGACGGGCACGTGGTCGCGTGAGCTCGACTGGCCGACGTACGAGCAGTGGCTGCGCTCGAAGTCCTACGTGCAGGCGATGGGCGACTTCGAGGGGTTCGTCGCGGCGGAGCGGGACTCGCTGGAGCGGGTGTTCCCGGACGGGCGCATCGTCGAGCCGTTCCGCACCTCCCTGTGGATCGCCCGCGCCCCGATCTGACAGGGTGCGCGCATGGACGTCCTGCGCACCCCTGACAGCTGCTTCGCCGCCCTGCCTGGGTTTCCCTGGGAGCCGCGCTACGCCGAGACCTCGGACGGCTTGCGGATGGCCTACCTCGACGAGGGGACCGGACCGGTCGTGCTGCTGCTGCACGGCGAGCCGTCGTGGAGCTATCTCTACCGGCACATGATCCCGGTGCTCGTCGACGCGGGGTATCGCGTCATCGCCCCCGACCTCATCGGCTTCGGCCGCTCGGACAAGCCGGCGCTGATGGAGGACTACACCTACGCCCGGCACATGGAGTGGCTGCGCTCGCTGCTGTTCGACGCACTGGACCTGACCGACGTGACGCTGGTCTGCCAGGACTGGGGCGGCCTGCTCGGCCTGCGGATGGTGGCCGAGCACCCCGACCGGTTCGCGCGGGTCGTCGCCGCCAACACTGGCCTGCCCGACGGGACCCGCCGGCTGCCCGACGCGTGGTGGGCCTTCCACGACTTCGTGCAGAAGACCCCGGACCTGCCGATCGGCTTCCTGGTCGCGAGCGGTTGCGCGGTCCCGATGCCTCCCGAGGTGCAGGCGGCGTACGACGCACCGTTCCCGGACGCGTCGTACAAGGCTGGGGCGCGGGCCTTCCCCGGCCTCATCCCGCAGACGCTGGACAACCCCGCGACGCCCGACAACCAGCGGGCGTGGACGGTGCTGGAGACGTGGGACAAGCCGTTCCTGTGCGCCTTCAGCGACAGCGACCCGATCACGGGCGGGGGCGAGCGGGTGCTGATCTCGCGCATCCCGGGCGCGGCCGGGCAGCCGCACGCCACCATCGCGGGGGGCGGGCACTTCCTGCAGGAGGACCGCGGCCCCGAGCTCGCCACCGTCATCGTCGACTGGCTCGCCAACACCACCCCCTGACGTCAGTCATCGTCAGCGTGGGCCCCGCACGCGTTGACTGACGTCACGCGGAGGGGGGAGCCGCCACCCCCCTTGCGTCAGTCACGCTGAGCGTGGGCCCCGCACGTGTTGACTGACGTAAGGGGCAGATGGGAGCCGTCGGCGGCGATAGCCTGGCGCGATGCTCCGCCAGGTGATCCTCGCCGCGTCCCGCAACGCGACGGTCAAGCGCGTCGTCGCGGGGGCGCCGGTGAGCCGCAACGTCGTACGACGGTTCGTGGCGGGCGAGCAGGTCGACGACGCCGTCCGGGCCACCCGTGAACTCGTCGACGACGGCCTCGCGGTGAGCCTCGACCACCTCGGTGAGGACACCCTCGACGCGGGCCAGGCCGACGCGACGGTGAAGGCCTACCTCACCCTCCTGCAGCGCCTCGCCGAGGCGGGGCTCAGCGCCCGCGGCCGGGCCGAGGTCTCGGTCAAGCTCACCGCGGTCGGCCAGGCGATCGACCACCGGCTCGCCCTCGACAACGCGCGCCGCATCTGCGAGGCGGCCCGCAACGCCGGCACCACGGTGACCCTCGACATGGAGGACCACACCACGCCCGACGCCACCCTCGAGACGCTGGCCGAGCTCCGGCTCGACTTCCCCGACACAGGCGGGGTGCTGCAGTCCTACCTGCGCCGCACCGAAGCCGACTGCCGCGACCTGGCCCGCGCCGGCAGCCGCATCCGGTTGTGCAAGGGCGCCTACAAGGAGCCCGAGTCGGTGGCCTACCAGAGCGCCGAGGAGGTCGACCGGTCCTACGTGCGCTGCCTCAAGGTGCTGATGGCCGGCGACGGTTACCCGATGGTGGCGAGCCACGACCCGAGACTGGTGGCGATCGCCGCAGAGCTGGCGAAGGACCGTGCGCCCGAGACCTACGAGTTCCAGATGCTGTACGGCGTACGACCGGCCGAGCAGCGCCGCCTCGCGGCCGCCGGCGAGACGGTCCGCGTCTACGTGCCCTACGGCGATGAGTGGTACGGCTACCTCATGCGCCGCCTCGCCGAACGCCCCGCCAACCTCACCTTCTTCGCCCGCGCCCTGGTGTCGCGGTCATGACCCGCATCGCGATCCTCGGCGTCGGCAAGCTCGGTGAGGCGCTCCTGTCGGGGCTGCTTCGGGCCGGCCACGCGCCGCAGGACGTCGTCGTCACCACTCGCCGACCCGCCCGAGCCGAGGAGCTGTCGCACACCCACGGCGTGCAGGCGGTCACCAACGCCGAGGCCGCCGAGCACGCCGAGGTGCTGCTGCTCGCCGTGAAGCCGCAGGACATGGCGGCGCTCCTGACCGAGCTCGCCGGCAGCGTCCCCGCCGACCGGCTCGTCGTGTCGATGGCCGCGGGCAC
>JANPHZ010000083.1:0-3743 GCA_031424715.1 Frankiaceae bacterium | reverse complement strand
CCGAGAGCGAGCAGCGCCTGCGCCAGCACGTCGACGACGCCGTCCTCGCCCTTGCCGAGGCGCTGCTGCGCCGCCGCCGCTCGGGTCAGCGGACCTCCAGCGCGGTCCCGGCGCTGGACGAGCTCATGTCACGCCCGGTGTCGGGGACGACGGGTCAGTTCCCGATCGTCACCGAACCGGCGCCAGCACCGTCGGGGGCGCAGGAGTCGCCGCGGGCCGGGCGCAGCGCTGCCCCGGCCCGGGCACGCAACGCTGCTGCCACACCGCCCACCGCAGCGCCGCCCACCCCAGCGCCGCCCGTCTCGGAGCCGCAGGTCACTCCCGGCGAGCCCCAGCCGGCCCCGCCGGCCAAGCCGCGCGCGGCCCGCACCGAGCAGGCGCCCCCGTCGGAGCCGGCCCGGGTGGGACCGGGCGCACCGAGCGCACCGGGCGCACCGGGCGCACCGGGCGCACCGGGCGCACCGGGCGCACCGCCCGCGCTGGCCGCAACCGAGACGGGTCTGGACATCCTCGGCCGCGGACACGGCCAGAGCGACGAGCACGACGACGACGACGACGCCGCGCGCCGCCGGCCCTGGTGGCGTCCCGGCGGCTAGCCGCCAGTGTCAGCCCGTTCGCCCGGAACAGCAACGAGAGGCCGACCCTGACGGGCCGGCCTCTCGTCGTACGTGCTGGAGGTTTAGCGGAAGGCGTCCTTGACCTTCTCGCCGGCGCCCTTGAGGTCACCGACGACCTGGTCCTTCTTGCCCTCGGCCTGCAGCGACTCGTCGTTCGTCGCGTCGCCGACCTTCTCCTTGATGTCGCCCTCGAGCGACTGAGCCTTGTCCTTGGCCTTGTCGAGCAGTCCCATGGCGTACCTCCTCGTGGTGGTGAACGTCCTGCCCTGCCCCTTCCCGCCGCCCCGCGTGACTAACCGTGTGAGCTGCAGAACAGGGGAAGAAGCGGCGTACGCCGTGGCTTGGACAGAGCAGACCGCGGGACCGTCCGTGGTGCCCCCGAAGGAGTTGTCGTGTCCCTGCCGCCCCTTGTCGAGCCTGCAGACGAGCTGACCCGGGAAGAGGTGATGCGCTACAGCCGTCACCTGATCATCCCGGATGTCGCCACCGCCGGGCAGAAGCGCCTCAAGAACGCGAAGGTGCTCGCGGTCGGTGCCGGCGGGCTGGGCAGCCCGACGCTGATGTACCTCGCGGCGGCCGGGGTCGGCACGCTCGGCATCGTCGACTTCGACGTCGTGGACGAGTCCAACCTGCAGCGCCAGATCATCCACGGGCAGAGCGATATCGGGCGGAGCAAGGCGCAGAGCGCGCGCGACAGCGTCCTGGAGATCAACCCGCTGCTCACCGTCAACGTGCACGAGGAGCGGCTGGACAGCAGCAACGTGATGGGCCTGTTCGCGGCGTACGACCTGATCGTCGATGGCACCGACAACTTCGCGACCCGCTACATGGTCAACGACGCGGCCTACCTGCTGGGCAAGCCCTACGTCTGGGGCTCGATCTACCGCTTCGACGGGCAGGCGTCGGTCTTCTGGCCGACCGCTCCCGGTGTCGACGCGCCCTGCTACCGCTGCCTCTACCCAGAGCCGCCGCCGCCGGGGATGGTGCCGTCGTGCGCCGAGGGCGGCGTGCTCGGCGTGCTCTGCGCGAGCATCGGCGCGATCCAGACCACCGAGGCGATCAAGCTGCTGACCGGCATCGGCGACCCCCTCGTCGGCTCGCTCATGGTCTACGACGCCCTCGACATGACCTACCGCAAGATCCGGGTGCGCAAGGACCCGGAGTGCCCGCTGTGCGGCAAGACCCCGACGATCACCGGCCTCATCGACTACGAGGCGTTCTGCGGAGCGGTGAGCGACGAGGCGGTCGAGGCCGCGACGGGCTCGACGATCACGGCTTCTGAGCTGAAGGCCAAGATGGACGCGGGCGAGGACTTCCTGCTCGTCGACGTCCGTGAGCCCGCGGAGTTCGAGATCGTGCGGATCCCCGGGTCGGTGCTGATCCCCAAGGGCGAGATCCTCAACGGGTCTGCGCTGGCTCAGCTGCCCCAGGACCGCGAGATCGTGCTGCACTGCAAGAGCGGGATCCGGTCGGCCGAGGCGCTCGCGGCGCTGAAGGCTGCGGGGCTGACGAACAGCGTGCACGTGCAGGGCGGGGTGCTCGCCTGGCAGGCGCAGGTCGACCCGAGCCTTCCGACGTACTGAGCGATGGCGGGTTGCCGGGCTGCGGCGGGAACGTGCTTTGCCGCTGCGCCTTCGGCGCTTGAGGCGGCTGCAGGACGCCCCCGCCTCCGCCCGGCGGTCGCGTGAGGGGGCGGGCGGCGACGGCGTCGGTCGGGGTGGGGGTGCGGCCCGGCACCGGCGGGGGCGGTGAGCCGACCGCCTACGCGCGGACGGTGTTGGACGTCGTCCGGCTCATCCCGCGGGGGAGGGTGATGACGTACGGCGACGTGGCGGAGTTCCTGGGCACCGGTACGCCGCGGACGGTGGGCACGGCGCTGCGCTGCTACGGCAGCGAGGTGGCCTGGTGGCGGGTGGTGCAGGCGGGTGGCCGGCCGGCCGAGCCGCACGTGCAGGAGGCGCTCAGGCTGCTCGCGAAGGAGGGCACGCCGGTGCGCGACGGGCGGGTCGATCTGGCGCGGGCACGCTGGGACGGCCGACCCATCGCGCACTGATCTGGGGCGACCCCGCGACGAATCAGGGGCTTGCGCGTTGTACCGGGTGTGCCGTCCGTGCCGGAATGTCCGGTTCGTCACGGTGGTTGTGCCTGATTACACCGATCGTGACCCCTCGGAGGTTCGCTGTGCGTGTCCGTCTCGTCCGTCTCGCCGCCCCGCTCGCCGCGCTCGCCCTGGTCGGAGGAGCGGTGATCGCCAGCTCCTCGGCGTCTGCGGCCCCCAAGCGAGCGAAGGCGAACTTCGCGCCCGCGGCCACCGCGACCGTGCACCCGGGCGTACAGACCGAGACGCAGGGCGGCCAGTGCACGTCCAACTTCCTGTTCACCGATGGCGCGTCCTACTTCCTCGGTCAGGCGGCGCACTGCTCCGGCACGGGCGGAGCCACCGAGACCAACGGCTGTGACGCCCAGTCGCTGCCGGAGGGCACCGTGGTCACCGTCGACGGCACCAGCCGCCCGGGCGTCATGGTCTACAACTCCTGGATCCGCATGCAGCAGGCCGGCGAGACCGACCCCAACGCCTGCGACTACAACGATTTCGCGCTCGTGCGCCTGGACCCGGCCGACATCGCGCGGACCAATCCGTCGGTGCCCACCTTCGGTGGTCCGACCGGACTGCGTACGACGGGGACGGCGCTGGGCGAGAAGGTCGTGAGCTACGGCAACTCCAGCCTGCGCTTCGGGCTCACGGCGACCTCACCGAAGTACGGCCGCTCGCTCGGGACCAGCGCCGCCGGGTGGAACCACACCGTCTACACCGTCACCCCCGGCATCCCCGGTGACTCCGGCAGCGGCTTCCTCGACGCGACCGGCAAGGCCTTCGGCACGCTGAGCACCGTCGCGATCGCCCCGCTCGCCGCCAGCAACGGCGTCGGCGACCTCGCGCAGGAGCTGGCCTACGCCCGCTCGCACGGCTTCCCGACGCTGGCCCTCGTCAACGGCACCGAGCCGTTCACCGGCGCCCTCTAGCGCTTCGCCGTACGACGAAGGGCTGGCGGCTGTCGGACGGCCAGATGTCGGACGGGCATGGTGGAGTGGGCGGCGATGACGACCGCTCCCGCCCGGCCGCCC
>JANPHZ010000082.1:0-2041 GCA_031424715.1 Frankiaceae bacterium | reverse complement strand
TCGCACAGCCGGCGGCTGTTGGTGAAGACGATGGTCGAGCGGTGCGCCTCGATGAGGTCGACGATGCGCTCCTCGACGGCCGGCCAGATCGAGGCGCGCGGTGCGGCGCCGGCGGCCGACCCACCGCGGACCGGCCCGGTGACCTCGCCGAGCTCGCTCATGTCCTCGACCGGGACGACCACCTCGACCTCGATGGTCTTGGTCGACGGGGGCTGTACGACGACGACCTCGCGGGCACCGCCCAGGAAGCGGGCCACCTCGTCGATCGGGCGCACCGTGGCAGACAGACCGATCCGCTGCGCCGGGCGGTCCAGCAGGGCGTCGAGCCGCTCGAGGGAGATCGCCAGGTGGGCGCCGCGCTTGGTGCCCGATACGGCGTGCACCTCGTCGAGGATCACGGTCTCGACGCCCCGCAGCGACTCGCGCGCGGCGGAGGTGAGGACGAGGAAGAGCGACTCCGGCGTGGTGATGAAGATGTCCGGGGGCACCTTGTTGAAGGCCCGCCGCTCGTCGGCCGGGGTGTCGCCGGAGCGGATGCCGACGGTGAGGTCGGGGACGGGCAGGTCCAGCCGGGTGGCTGCCTGCCGGATCCCGGTCAGGGGCGCGCGCAGGTTGCGCTCCACGTCGACGGCCAGCGCCTTGAGCGGGGAGACGTAGAGCACCCGGCAGCGGTGCCGGGGCTCTTCGGGCACCGGCGTCGACGCCAGCCGGTCGAGCGACCACAAGAAGGCGGACAGCGTCTTGCCCGAGCCCGTCGGCGCGACGACCAGGGTGTCGCGCCCGCTGCTGATCGCGTCCCAGGCGCCCTCCTGGGCGGCCGTGGGCGCGGCGAAGGCACCCTCGAACCACGACCGGGTGGCGGGGGAGAAGCGGGACAGGGCGCTCACCCCGCCATCATCCCCGCCGGCGCCCCGCCCACGCCTGTCGACGCGAGCAGGGCAGCGGGATCAGGAGGCGGGGCAGTAGCGGAAGGGCTCGTCGTCGCGGTTGCCCGGCCGACCGGTCTGCCGCTGGAAACCGTCGGTATTGCCGCCGAGCGCGGCGTGGACGTCCTCGACCTGCAGCGTCGACTGGTCCTTCACGCACGCGTTGGCGCCGTAGACGGCTCGCTCCCACAGGTTGAGGTAGGTCTCCGAGCCGTTGAGCATGTCGGCGATGATCTGCTTGCCGAGACCAGGCTTGACCTCGTCGGCGGCGATGCGCAGCTCCTGGAACCAGTCGGCGAACATGCCGTACTGCGCGACGCCCTCCCTGTTGATGTCGAAGGTGCGCAGGCCCGCCTTGTTCTGGGCGATCTTCACGTTGCCGATCGGGCTGGTGAACGGCTGGGCGTAGGACAGCTTGGTTTTGGCCTTGGCGCGCGGTCCGGGCTGCCCCCCGAGGCCGTTGGTGTCGGCGCCGTAGCCCATGCCGAAGTCGTAGCCCTTCGGGGCCTGCTTGGCCGCCCAGTCCCGGTGGACCAGCCAGTCCTTGACGAAGGAGGCCGCGTCATCGGTGCGCGGGGCCACGACGCCGTCGAGCTGGTAGATCCGCTGGTAGATGACCTCGTTGGCCCAGCTGTGACTCGACATCACCGCCGGCATGATCGGGGCCCGGCCCTCCTTCTTCGCCGCCTTGAGCTCGGCCGGGATGATCTCGTTCTGGATCAGGTCGAGGGCAGAGCGCTGGGCACTGGCGCTCATGTGATCGGGGTCGAAGATCATGCCCTTGCTGACCATCTTGCGGATCACGTGCTTGCCCAGCTCGGTGAGCCCACGGGAGTTGCAGTGCGGCCCGGGGCCGTACGTCGGCGCGACGTAGCCCTTCGTGCCGCCGCCGAACGCGTCCAGGACGCGACCGGCTAGGGCGTCGATGCCCTCACCGCTCCCGGGCGTGCCGTCGCCGACGTTGCTGTGCGTGCGGTCGTGCTGGTCACCGTCGGCGTGCTGGTCCGTGCCGGCGGGTGCCTTCGCCGGACAGGTCTGCAGGTCCCACCAGTGCTGGGTCACCTGACGGTTTCCGCTGTTGACGACGAGGCCCGTGGTGCCGTTGTCACCGGTCA
>JANPHZ010000081.1:0-9490 GCA_031424715.1 Frankiaceae bacterium | reverse complement strand
GACGCCCGATGGGCTCGCCGCCGCCGGTTAGCGCTAGACCAGCGAGCTGTAGGCGACGACCCCCCGGCGTACGGCGTCCATCGCCTGCCGCGCCGTCTTCTGCACCGGCGAGCCCTCGGCCACGAGCGCGATCTGGGCCAGCAGGTCGAGCAGCTGCTTGCAGACACGCACGAAGTCGCCCGCGGTCAGGTCGTTGTCCTCGCCCAGCACCCGCTCGAGCGGGTCGCCGGAGGCCCAGCGCCACGCCGCCCAGGTGAAGCCCGCGTCGGGCTTGCGCAGGAAGTCGACCTTGGCGCGCTCCTCGGTGGCCGACAGCCGCGACCAGGTACGGGTGAGGTCGCCGAGCGCGGCCTGGACCGCCCCCGACGGCACGCGGGGCACCGACTCGTCGGGGCGGCGGTTCTCGTAGACCAGCGCTGAGACGACGGCGGCGAGCTCGGCCGCGCCGAGCGCGTCCCACTGCCCGTCACGCAGGCACTCAACGACCAGCAGGTCGGCCTCGCTGTAGACCCGCGCGAGCTGGCGCCCCGCCGGGGTCACCTGGTCGTCGTCGAGGTAGCCGAGCTCGGTGAGTACGGCGCAGACCCGGTCGAACGTGCGGCCGATGGAGGAGGTCTTGCCTGCCACCTTGCGCTCCAGCGCGTCGGTGTCGGTCCGCAAACGGTCGGCCCGCTCGGCCCAGCGCAGGTGCTGCTCGCGCTCGTCACAGCCGTGCACCGGGTGCTGGCGCAGCTCGGCGCGCAGGCGGGTGAGGTCACCGTCGTCGGCCGCTGCGGAGCGCCCCCTCTCGCGGCGCGGCCGCTCTGACCGCAGCCCGAGGTTGCGCAAGGACGAGGCCAGGTCGCGCCGGGCCTGAGGGCTGCGGGCCGAGAAGCCCTTGGGGAGGCGCAGGTGCGCGACGGCGGCCACCGGTGAGGGGAAGTCCTCGAGCGACAGGCGCCCGGCCCAGCGGTCCTCGGTCAGCACCATCGGGTGCGCGTCACCGGACAGGCTGACGCCGGGGTCGAGCACCACAGCGAGCCCGGAACGGCGACCGCCCGGCACCCAGATCACGTCACCGGTCTTGAGCGCCTCCAGCGACTGCGCTGCTGCTGCTCGCCGCTGAGTGGCGCCGCTCTTGGCCAGCTCGGTCTCCCTGGCCTTGATGGCCGCGCGCAGCCCGGCGTACTCGACCGCGTCGCCGAGGTGGCAGGTCATCGAGGAGCGGTAGCCCTCCAGCGCCTCGAGGTTGCGGGCCACCTGACGGGCGAGCCCGACCACGGACGCGTCTGCCTGAAACTGCGCGAAACTCGACTCCAGCAGCGCCTTGGCCGGCTCCCGGCCGACCGTGTCAACGAGGTTGACCGCCATGTTGTACGACGGGCGAAAGCTCGACCGCAGTGGATAGGTGCGGGTGGAGGCCAGCCCGGCCACCTGGGCGGGGTCGAGGCCGTGCTGCCACAGCACGACCGCGTGCCCCTCGACGTCGATGCCGCGACGCCCGGCCCGGCCGGTCAGCTGGGTGTACTCCCCCGGCGTGACATCGACGTGGGCCTCGCCGTTCCACTTGGTCAGCTTCTCCAGCACCACCGAGCGCGCCGGCATGTTGACGCCCAGCGCGAGGGTCTCGGTGGCGAAGACGGCCTTGACCAGGCCCTGCAGGAACAGCTCCTCGACGACCTCCTTGAAGGTCGGCAGCATGCCGGCGTGGTGGGCGGCGAAGCCGCGCTGCAGGCCCTCGAGCCACTCCCAGTAGCCCAGTACCCGCAGGTCCTCGCGGGGCAGGAACGACGTGCGCGCCTCGACCAGCCGGCGGACCCGCTCCCCCTCCTCGGCCGTGGTCAGCCGCAGTCCGGAGCGCACGCACTGCTGCACCGCGGCAGCGCAGCCGACCCGGCTGAAGATGAAGGTGATCGCGGGCAGCAGCCCCTGCTGGTCCAGGCGCAGCAGCACGTCGGGTCGGCTCGCGACCGGCTTGCGGGTCGGCCTCCCCTGGCGATCGCGCGGCGACCAGCGCGACTCCTCGCGGGACAGCCGCACCAGCTCCTTGCTGACCTGACCGTCGGTGCCGAACAGGTCGTAGAGCCGCGTCCCGACCAGGACATGCTGGAACAGCGGCACTGGCCGGTGCTCCTCGACGATGACCTCGGTCGTCCCGCGGACAGTGCCGAGCCACTCACCGAACTCCTCGGCGTTGCTCACCGTCGCCGACAGCGAGACCAGCAGGACGTCCTCGGGCAGGTGGATGATCACCTCTTCCCAGACCGCGCCGCGGGCCCGGTCAGCGAGGTAGTGCACCTCGTCCATGACCACGTGCGATAACCCGCGCAGCCCGTCGCTGCGGGCGTAGAGCATGTTGCGCAGCACCTCGGTCGTCATCACCACGATCGGCGCCGAGCCGTTGATGGCGTTGTCGCCGGTGAGCAAGCCCACCTGCTCCGGCCCGTAGCGCGCGACGAGGTCGTTGTACTTCTGGTTCGACAGCGCCTTGATCGGCGTCGTGTAGAAGCACCGCCGGCCGGACTGCAGTGCGAGCTCGACCGCGAACTCACCGACGACGGTCTTGCCTGCGCCGGTGGGCGCCGCGACGAGGACGCTGCGCCCCTGCTCCAGCGCGTCGCAGGCGGTGCGCTGGAAGCCGTCGAGGCCGAAGGGGTAGCGCTGCTCGAAGGCCGTCAGGAGGGGCCCGACCTGCTGGCGCCGGAAGCTCGCGTAGCGCTCAGCCGGTGATCCGCTCGATGCGCCTGTCCCCGGCTCCTGCGCGGGTCCGGCCATGGCCCCAGGTTACGTCGACGGAGCGGCCGTAGGCGCGCCGATCACCCGCAACGCGCCGGGCTCGACCACGCAGGTGACGGGCAGCGCACCGATCAGCTCCCCGTCGGCGTAGACGGTGCGCTCGGGCCCCTCGATCGTGACTTCGCGCGCCCGCTGCACCCGCACTGACGGGTCGCGCACGTGGGTGCCGCGAAAGACGCCGGGGAACAGCCGCAGGAAGCGCGCGCGCGACAGCGGTCCGACCACGACGACGTCGACCAGGCCGTCGGTGAGGTCGGCGTCGGGGCAGACCCGCATCCCCCCGCCGTACGACGGTGCGTTGCCCACCGCGATGAGCATCGCCTCGACCTCGCTGCTCACCCCGTCGAGGGTGAGCCGGTAGTGCCCGGGCCGGTAGGTGCGCAGCTCCGCCACCACGGCGAGGTCGTAGCGCCGTCTACCCCTGGGCCAGCGCATCCGGTTGGCCCGGTCGTTGACCGCGCCGTCGAAGCCAGCTCCGAGTACGCAGGCGAACCACGCCGCACCCACCCGCACCGCATCGATCTCGCGCACCGGCGCGGTGACCAGCAGGTCGGCCGAGGCGGCCGGGTCCTTGCGTGGCAGGCCGAGGGCGTTGGCCAGGTCGTTGCCGGTGCCGGTGGGGACAATGCCGATCGCCGTCATCGTCCCGGCGCAGGCCTGCAGCACCAGGTGGGCCATCCCGTCGCCACCGACGGCGACCAGGGCGTCGACGCGGTCCGCAACGGCGGCGCGGCACAGCTGCAAGGCGTCCGCTCCGTCGACGCCTTCGAGGATCTCGACCTGGTCACCGGCAGCATCCAGCCGGCCGCGGACGACCTCGGCAGCCCGGCGGGACCGGCCGGACCCGGCAGTCGGGTTGACGACTAGGGCGATGCGCCGGCCCGCTGGGCTCACAGCGAGGAGGGCCGGGGATCGACGTAGGACGGGGTGGCGTCGAGCACGGAGGTGGCGTCGTCGTCGAGCTGGGCGATCGGGTCGGCCGCGAGCGTGCGGCGCCGGGTCCGGTCGCGGACCCGACCGATGAGGATGCAGCCCTCGTAGAGCACGCACAGCGGGATGGCCATGGCCATGAACGTGAAGGGGTCCTGCGACGGGGTGATCAGGGCGGAGGTCGCCCAGATCCCGAACACCACGCCGCGGCGCGACGACCGCATCCGGTCAGTGCTGAGGATGCCGGTCAGGTTGAGGAACGTGACAACCACGGGAAACAGGAACGCGATCCCGAACGCCAGCAGCATCAGGGTGACAAAGGACAGGTAGGACTGGATGGACAGCAACGTGAGGACGTCGCCGCCGCCGATGCTGAGCAGGAAGTCCAGGCCACGGCTGACGGTGAGGTAGGCGAAGACGCAGCCGATGCCGAAGAGCACCAGGGAGACGGCGAGGAACGCGGCGGCGTACTTCTTCTCCCGCCGGTGCAGGGCCGGGGTGATGAAGGCGCCGAGTTGGTAGAGCCACAGCGGCGCAGTGAGCACCGAGCCGGCGATGAACGAGACCTTGAGCCGGACCAGGAACTGATCGAAGATGCCGAACGCGAACAGGTCGCAGTTGTCCTGGCCCTGCTTGGTGCCGCAGTAGGGCTGGCTCAGGAACGCGTAGATCGGCTCCCACAGGACGAACGCGACGACGACCCCGACGAAAAGGCCAAGCAGCGAGATGCCCAAGCGGTTGCGCAGCTCGCGCAGGTGCTCGGCCAGCGCCATCCGACCGTCCGGCGCTCGCCCTCGGCCTCCGGAAGCGCGGCGGACGGCGGTCACCACCTACGGCGTGGCGGGAGGCTGCGGAGCAGGCGCCTCGGTCGGCACGGGAGCGGTGCCAGGAGTCGCCGGGGTGATGCTGGGGCGCTCGGGGGCGTCATCCTCGCGCAGCCCCTTGGTCTCGGCCTTGAGGATGCGCATGGACCGACCGAGAGCGCGCGCGGAGTCAGGCAGCCGCTTCGCCCCGAAGAGGGTGATGACGAGCAGCGCTAGGACGATAAACTCCCAGGACCCCAGGAACTGTGGCACAGCGACCTCCGATGTCGACCGGCTCAGCCTACGCGTCCGGGGCTGAACGGGAGGTGTCGCCAGGCTGAACCCGGGCCGCCTGCGCCTGGGCCTGCGACTGGGCCATCGCCTGGGTCGCTGGGGCAAGCGTCTGGCTCGCTCGTCGTACGGCCGCTGTGAGGTCCTTGACCTGGCGCCACAGGCGCAGGGAGAGCAGGCCCAGCAGGATCAGCGCGCCCAGGACGAGGGCGAGATCGAGCAGCAACCAGGGCACGGCGCGAGCCTAGTGCCGCGGCATCGGAGAGGTCAGGCGCGGACGCGGGTCGCCGCTTCGGCGCCGAGCAGGTCGGTGCGGGCCAGGGCCAGGCCGAAGTCGAGCAGGTCGTCGTAGGTGAGGGTCGGGCCGACCTTGGGCTCGAGCACCTCCGCGGGGAGCTCCCACACCTGGGCGGGGACGCCACCGGAGACGAGCAGCGACACGACGTGGTCGTCAGCGGGCTTGCGCACCTCCTCGGAGCAGGTGCCGCATTGGAAGGCGTAGTAGGACAGCGGCGCGTGGCTGCAGACCATGAGGGACACGTCGGCAGGGGTCAGCTCGACTTCGCCGCAGGTGGGGCAAGACGCCTTGATGGTGGTCATGGCGCGGGTCCTCTCGCTGGTGCCGGCTGGCCGGTGCTGTCCGCCTGTGCTGGCGACAGTCCCGGCATCGGCAGCGATCGCAAGGTCCTTGATGATGTGCGGCAGACCTGGTCACCGGTTGGGCCGAATGGCTCAGTCGGCGTAGCCCGTGAGCGCGGCGAGGGCATCTGTCTGGACCTGCTCGGCCAGATCCGGTGGCTCGAGGACCCGCGCGGCATCGCCGAGGCGCAGCACCAGGCGGCGCAGCCACCCCGCGTCGGACGTGCGCAGCCGGGCGACCAGCGTGCCGTCCCCGGCGTCCTCGACCGACTCGCACGGGTGGTAGTCGGCGACCCAGTGCGCGGTCGGTCGCAGCGCCAGGGTCACCAGTTGGTCGTCGGGCGCCGCCCGGAACAGTCCCTGCGACAGGTCGCGCGGCTCGGCCTGGGGGTGCGACTCCACCGGGGCGTCCAGGAGCGCGAGGTCGACCACCCGGTCGAGCCGGAAGAGCCGGACGTCCTCGGCCAGCAGACACCAGGCTTCGAGGTAGGTCCGGCCGTCGACGAGCAGCAGCCGCAGCGGGTCGACGTCGCGCTCGGTCGTCTCGTCCCGACCAGGCACGTAGTAGGTCAGGTGCAGCCGCCTGCCGCTCTCCAGGCCCTGTCGTACGACGGGGAGGAACTGCTCTTCGGACTCGACCGTCACCGCCACCCGGCTCGCGGCCTCCGCGGCGGCGCCGGCCGCGGCCTCGACCTTGGCGAGGGTGCGGTCCACGACGTCACGGTCGGCCAGGCCAGGCGTCGCTGCGAGGGTGCGCAGACCGACGACCAGAGCCAGCGCCTCGGCCACGGTCAGCCGCAGGGGTTGGGTGACTCCGGCCGGCTCGAACAGCGTGATCGTGTCGCCCTCGAACTCGAGATCGATGAGGTCACCGGGGCCGTGACCGGGCAGGCCGCAGACCCAGAGCAGCTCGAGGTCCTGGCGTAGCTGCGCCTCAGTCACCTCGAACACCTCGGCCACCTCGCTGACCCGGATCCCGGGGCGCTTGAGCAGGTAGGGCACGAGCGCCAGCAGCCGGGGCAGCCGGTCCAGGGGAGCGCTCACACCAGCTCTCCGGCGGCAGCCCGCAGTCGTCGGACGACGGCGTCGCGGGCGTCCGGGGGCTCGAGCACGACAGCATCGGCGCCGAAGCCGACCACCTGGTCGGCGAGCTGCTCGGCGTCGGCGTAGGGCAGGTCGAGCACGTCCCAGTCCGAGCCGTCGTTGTGTACCGCGGTCGCGGCGCGCCGTAGTGCCCAGCCCGCGCCGGTGCGCAAGCGGATCCGCGCCGTCGCAGTGCTGGCGTCCTGGGTGAGCTGGGCGACGTGAGCGCGCAGGTCGAGGTCGACCGGGGGTGTCACCTCGCCTGGTTCGCCGTGCGCCTCGACGGCGCCGACGATGCGGGACAGCCGAAACACCCGAGAGGCCGCTCGATGCGTGTCGTGGCCGACGAGATACCACCGGCCGTGCCACCACACGACGCCCCACGGCTCGACGTCGCGCTGCTGCGACTCGCCGCCCGCCGTCCGGTACGTGAAGCGCAGCCGCTGCCGCTCCGTGACGCCAGCCAGGCAGGCCTCGAACGCGGGCTCGTTGCCCCCGATCTGCGGTTCGAGGGCGGTCCAGGCAAGCCCCTCCCCCGCGTCGACCGCATCGGGACCGGCCGCGCGCAGCTTCAACAGGGCCGAGGCCGTCGCGCTGGCCAGCGGGGCGCTGTTGAGCAAGCGGGCGGCGAGTCCCAGCGCCGCCGCCTCATCCGCCTCGAGCGTCACCGGGGGCAGTTCGTAGTCGCGCCGGGCGATGCGATAACCCAGCTCGTCGTCGTGGGCGGCGTGGTCGGTGCCCGTCTCCAAGGGGATCCCCAAGTCGCGCAGCTCGGCCTTGTCTCGCTCGAACATGCGTCGAAACGCCTCCTCGGAGTCGGCCGCATAGCCAGGCACGGCCGTCCGGATCTCCTGCACCGACAGGTAGCGGCGGGTGTGCAGCAGGCAGATCACCAGGTTGAGCAGACGCTCGGTCTTCCTCGCAGTCACGGCTCGGACGTTAGCCTGCGGCGGTGCAGTTGCAGCGCAAGCGGAGCGCACCCTGATCACCTGGCGGCGCGGGACCGTGCTGTCCCGCGACGAGGCCTGGTCGGGCTCGGTCGCCGTCACTGTCGACGTCGACGGTAAGCAGGTTGCGGCTCTTGCCCACCCGCCCCTCGTTGGCGAGCCGCAGGTCGGTGACGCTGTGCTGCTCAACACCGGTGCTCTCGACCTCGAGCTCGGCACCGGTGGTTACGCGCTCGTCGTGGCGCTGCCGGACCGGCTACCCGCCGACCGCCACGGACCGGGGCACCTGGTCAAGGCCCGCTACACGCCGCTGCAGGCGGTTGTCCTGGGCGCCGACGAGCAGGACGCCCCGACCCACGACGCGCTGGCCGCTGCGGACCAGGTGCCCCAGCCGGGCCTGCCGGTCGTGGTGGCCGACCTGCACTCCTCACTACCGGCCGTGCTGTGCGGCATCCGGGCGGACCGCCGGGACGCTCGGGTCGCCTACGTCATGACCGATGGCGGCGCGCTGCCGCTGTGGCTGTCGCGGACCGTGGCCGGCCTCGCGGACCAGCTTGTCGGCACCGTGACGGTGGGCCAGGCCTTCGGGGGTGACCTCGAGGCCGTCACCCTGCACTCGGGACTGCTCGCGGCGGCGGTCGTGCTCGAGGCCGACATCGCGATCGTCACGCAGGGCCCGGGCAACCTGGGCACCGGGACCACCTGGGGCTTCTCCGGTGTCGCAGCGGGCGAGGCGATCAACGCCGCGGCCGCGGTGGGCGCGCGGCCGGTCGCTGCCCTGCGGATGTCCGAGCGGGACGAGCGCATCCGGCACCGTGGCGTGAGCCACCACTCGGTGACCGCCTACGGCCGGGTCGCGCTCTCCCCCGCCGACGTGGTGGTCCCTTCGTCGTTCGCCGCACTGGTCGACCCTGCCCACTTCGCCCGGCACCGGCTCGTGCAGGTGCACGACGATGGTCTGCTCGATGCGCTGCGCACCTCATCCGTGCCGCTGTCGACCATGGGTCGGGGGCTCGACGACGACCCCGTCGCCTTTGTCGCGGCGGCTGCCGCCGGCCGGCATGCGGCGGGTCTGTTGTGACCGCGACTGCTGCCAGCCTGGCGGAGGCGGACCGTCCGCGCTTCGCCCGGCGTACAGGGGCAGCCCTGACGGCGGCGATGGTGCTGGCCAACGTCACCGGCGCCGTCCTGGTGTTCGTCTTCGCCTTCTTCCTGCTCCCCGTGCAGGACGCCTTTGCCCCCGGGCAGGAACGCGCCAACACGGTGGCCTTCGTGGTCTACCTGTTTTTGAGCGTCACGATCGGGCAGGTCTGGGGCGGCCGGATCGCCGGCACGTGTCGCGCGTGGATGTCGGGCGACGGACCCGCGGACGAGCAGGTCCGCACCGACCTGTTGCGGCTGCCGCTGCGCCAGACCCGCATCAACGCCACGATGTGGGGTGGGGCTGCGGTCGTCTTCGGCATCCTCAACGGCGTCTACTCCCCCGACACGGTGCTGGACCTGAGCAGCACGATCCTGCTGGCCGGCTTGGCCACCTGCGGCCTGTCCTACCTGCTGTGCGAACGGCTCCTTCGCCCGGCCGTCAGCCTCGCCATGCAGGGCACGACGACCCCACCGACCGTTCTGCTCGGCGTACGTCCCCGGCTGGTGCTGGCCTGGCTCCTGGGCAGCGGGATCCCGCTGGCCGCGACCCTGCTGGGGGTCACGGTGCCCGGCGACCGGCACCCGCCCCTCGACACCGACGGGGTGGCCTTCCTTGCCGTCGTGGGTCTGGCAGTGGGCCTGCTGGCGATCGTCACGGCCGCGGGCGCGGTGGCCGATCCGGTCCGCTCGGTAGCCGCCGGGCTGCGGGCGGTCGGTCGCGGTGACCGGGAGGTGTCGGTCCCGGTCTACGACGCGTCGGAGGTGGGGCAGCTGCAGAGCGGCTTCAACGCGATGGTGCTGGGCCTGCGCGAGCGCGACCGGCTGCGGGACCTGTTCGGTCGGCAGGTCGGTGATGACGTCGCTGAGCGGGCGCTCTCG
>JANPHZ010000080.1:0-1974 GCA_031424715.1 Frankiaceae bacterium | reverse complement strand
GTCGAGCCGGCGCAGGCACAGCGGGCTCCCCGTGCCATAACTGGTCGCGTCCCAGTCGGCGACGCAGGTGTCGCCGAAACCGCCGGACTCCCGGGCGAAGAAGGCAGCTGCCTGGAAGTCGCCGAAGCCCTCGCCCATCGCCCCGGTGTCGCCCGCGAAGCCGAACCCGGGCACCTGCGCGTCCTGCACCGCGTGGCCGTACTCGTGCAGGATCACCTCGGCGTCCTCGGCGTCGTCGACCCCGCCGGCGCCGAAGAGGATGAGGTCCTCGCCGGCGGAGTAGAAGCTGTTGTCCAGGCCCTGGATGCCACCGGGCAGCACGTCCTGCGGCTCGGCGTTGACCGCCGCGGCGCCACGAAAGCCCAGGCCCTGCAGGTAGCGCTGGAAGCGGTCGAGGTGGGCGTAGGCCATCAGGCCCTCGAAGCGCGGGTCGCCGCGGGTGACGTCGAAGTCGGACCCGGTCGTGCTCAGGTAGCCGCTGCCGAGGACGTTGACGTGCGGTCCGGACAGCCGGCCCAGTGCCGCCGCTCCGGGGTCGAGCCCGCGCAACGCGAGCTTCTGGCGCTGGGCCGTCAGCTCGTCGCTGTCGAGATCGGGATCGGTCGGCAGGCGTCGCTCCTGCGGCTGGCGCAGCCCGGCGTCGCGCTTGGTCACGACCGGGTTGGGGTCGAAGACGAGGGCCGAGCCGTCGAGGGCCTGGGCCCCGGTGGCGACCGCCAGGACGCGACCCGTCGCGGCGTCCACGTCGACGACGGCCAGCCGGGCCGGGACGCGGGACACCACCGAGACGCGGTAGGTGTCGACGAGCCGTCCGGCGCGGGGGACCAGCTCGCGTCGTACGACGGGAGGGACGACCTGGGCGGTGGACGCCAGGTGGCGCACGGCCGCGGTGCGGGCGGCGGCGGCACCCACCGGCGCTGCGGTGGGGTTGCCGGGCACCGCCGACGGGTGCGCCTCGACCTGCACGACCCGGCCCTTGATAGCGCTGGCCAGCCAGTCGGTGCCCTGGACCGGGAGCGACCCGCGCCACTGCCGGCCACGCACGTGCGTGCCGATCAGGGACGTGCGGACCGACTCGACCCGCAGGTCCTCCGCGCCGAGCAGCCGCCGCACGGTGAGCGGGCCCCAGGCGCGCGGGTCGCCGGTGGCCGGCCCGAGATCGCCGGACACGGCCGTGCCGGTGCGCCACGCGATCGTCGTCGGTGCCTGCGCGGTCGCGGGCAGCGCGGTCGCGGCCAGCCCGACGGCCAGCCCCACGATGAGCACCCGGATGCGCATGGGTGAGGGGTTCGCCGTACGAGCGTGGATCCCTGCCTGAATCAGCCGCCTGCGGCGAGGTGGCGGGAGCGGTCGCGGGCGGCTTCGAGCGCGGCGAGCATGGCCGCGCGCACGCCGTGGTCCTCCATCACCCGGATGGCGCTGATCGTCGTCCCGGCGGGGCTCGTGACCGCCTCACGGAGCTTGACCGGGTGCTCGCCGGAGTCGCGCAGCATCAGCGCCGAGCCCAGGGCGGTCTGCACGATCAGGTCGTGCGCGACCTGGCGGGGCAGTCCGAGCAGGATCCCGGCGTCGGTCATCGCCTCGACGAGGTAGAAGAAGTAGGCCGGACCGCTGCCCGACAGCGCGGTGACCGCGTCCTGCTGCGACTCGGGCACCCGGATGGTCTGGCCCACCGGGCGGAGCAGCTGCTCGGTCAGCGCCAGGTGCTCCTCGGTCGCGTGCGAGCCCGCGCTGATCGCCGACATCGCCTCGTCGACGAGGACCGGGGTGTTGCTCATGACGCGGACGACGGGGGTGCCAGGGAGCAGCGCTTTCTCGATGGTGGCGGTGGTCGTGCCCGCGGCCATCGACACGACGAGCCGGTCGGCGGGGACGCTGCCGGCGAGCTCGGTCAGGAGCGCCGCCATGTCCTGCGGCTTCACGGCGAGCAGCAGCACCTCGGCGTGCTCGGCGGCCTCGGCGTTGGTGACCGCC
>JANPHZ010000079.1:0-6043 GCA_031424715.1 Frankiaceae bacterium | reverse complement strand
GTGCCCGACGTCGCGCCGATGTAGATCGTGCCGTCGTCCTCGACGGTGATGTCGGCGCCGGTGTCGGCCTGGATCTGGTTGATCATCTTGCCCTTCGGGCCGATGACCTCACCGATCTTGTCGACCGGGATCTTCACCGAGAGCACGCGCGGGGCGTACGGCGACATCTCGTCGGGCTCGTCGATCGCCTCGTTCATGACCTCGAGGATCGCGAGGCGGGCCGTGCGGGCCTGCTGCAGCGCAGCCGCCAGGACCGACGACGGGATGCCGTCGAGCTTGGTGTCGAGCTGCAGCGCAGTGACGAACTGCGGCGTGCCGGCGACCTTGAAGTCCATGTCACCGAACGCGTCCTCGGCGCCCAGAATGTCGGTGAGCGTCGCGTAGTCGTCGCCCTCCTTGATCAGGCCCATCGCGATGCCGGCGACGGGGGCCTTGAGCGGAACGCCGGCGTTGAGCAGCGACATCGTCGACGCGCAGACCGAGCCCATCGAGGTCGAGCCGTTGGAGCCGAGAGCCTCGGACACCTGACGGATCGCGTAGGGGAACTCCTCGCGGCTCGGCAGCACCGGCACGAGCGCCCGCTCGGCGAGCGCGCCGTGGCCGATCTCGCGGCGCTTGGGCGAACCGACGCGGCCCGTCTCACCGGTGGAGTACGGCGGGAAGTTGTAGTTGTGCATGTAGCGCTTGCGGTTCTCGGGGTTGAGCGTGTCGACCATCTGCTCCATGCGGAGCATGTTGAGGGTCGTGACACCCATGATCTGGGTCTCGCCGCGCTCGAACAGTGCCGAGCCGTGCACGCGCGGGAGCACCTCGACCTCGGCGGCCAGCTGGCGGATGTCGGCCAGGCCGCGCCCGTCGATGCGGACCTTGTCGTTGACGATGCGCTTGCGCACGACCTTCTTGGTGACGCTGCGGAAGGCGGCGCTGACCTCGCCGCCGCGGCCGTCGAACTTCTCGGCCAGCTCGGCCTGGACGGCGGCCTTGAGCTCGTCGGTGGCGCCCTCGCGCTCGGCCTTGCCGACGATCTTCATGATCTCGGTGAGCTTGGCCTCCGACGCGGACTCGACCGCGGCGTAGACGTCGTCCTCGTAGTCGACGAACGACGGGACGTCGATCGGGTCCTTGGGGGCCTTGGCCTTGAGCTCGAGCTGGGCCTTGCACATCGCGGCGATGGCCGGCTTGGCGGCCTCGAGACCGGCAGCGACGACCTCCTCGGTGGGGCTTGCGCCACCACCGTTGATGACCTCGTAGACGTTCTTCGTGGCCTCGGCCTCGACCATCATGATCGCGACGTCCCCGTCGTCGAGCAGGCGGCCGGCGACGATCATGTCGAAGGTCGCGTCCTCGAGCTCGGAGTGCGTCGGGAAGGCGACCCACTCACCGCGGATGCAGGCGACGCGGGTGGCGCCGACCGGGCCGGTGAACGGCAGGCCGGACATGAGCACGGCGGCAGCCGCCGAGTTGATGGCGAGCACGTCGTAGAGGTGGTCGGGGTCGAGCGCGAGGACGGTCGAGACGACCTGGACCTCGTTGCGCAGGCCCTTCTTGAACGACGGGCGCAGCGGGCGGTCGGTGAGGCGGCAGGTGAGGATCGCGTCCTCGGACGGGCGGCCCTCACGGCGGAAGAACGAGCCGGGGATCTTGCCGGCGGCGTACATCCGCTCCTCGACGTCGACCGTCAGCGGGAAGAAGTCGAGGTTTTCCTTGGGCCGCTTGGACGCGGTCGCCGCGGACAGGATGAGCGTGTCGCCCTGGTAGATGGTGACCGAACCGGCGGCCTGCTTGGCCAGCCGACCGGTCTCGAAGCGGATGGTGCGCGTGGCCCCACCCGGGTTGGTGATGACTGCTTCGGCAAACTCGCTGCCGTAGATGTTGCTCTCGCCCTCCATGGGCGTTCTCCTCTTCACTGCGAACCGCGGGACCGGCGTCAGCGGGGGGAGCCGGTCATCAGTGGAAGCGGTCGATACGTGATCGACTGCCACTCCCGAGGACCGGATCCGGGGTGCTGCTCCCGGCGTGCGGCTCGTGGGATGTCGTCGCACCGGTTGGTGGGACGACGAAGGGGAGTGCCGGATGGCACTCCCCTGTCGGGCTAGAAGCGGCGGCGGATGCCGAGCTTCTCGGTCAGGCTGCGGTAGCGCTCGATGTCGGTCGCCGCGAGGTACTTGAGCAGACGACGCTGACGGCCGACGAGGTTGAGCAGACCACGACGGGTGTGGTGGTCGTGCTTGTGGAACTTCAGGTGCTCAGTCAGGTCGGCGATGCGCTTGGTGAGCATCGCGATCTGGACCTCGGGCGAACCGGTGTCGTTGGGGACCGTGGCGTGCTCGGTCATGATGGCAAGCTTGGTGGCGGTGTCGAGTGCCAAGGTCGTCGTACTCCGGTTCGTCTCGTGTGTGCCAGGGGTCTTCAACACCCGGGCAGGAAGCACACCGCCGAGTCACCCCGGCGCGCTCCCAGACTAGCCGACCGGCTGCTCGGCGAAGAGGTTGTCGAGGAAGCGGAGCAGCTCGTTAGCGTCGAACGGCTTGGCCAGGAAGTAGTCGACACCCTCGGTCCAGGCCTGCCAGGCCTGCGCGTCGTCAGCCGCGGCGGTGAGCATGACCACCGGCAGCGCGTGGCCGCACTCGCCGCGGATCCGGCCCAGCACGGCGTGGCCGTCGATGCCCGGCATCATGATGTCCAAGACGACGCAGTCGGGGCGCTCGGCCTCGATCATCTTCAGACCGACGAAGCCGTCCTCGGCGCAGGCGACGTCGTAGCCCTCCGCCTCGAGCACATCGGTGATGAGCCCACGGATGGACGCGTCATCGTCGATCACCAGGATCTTCGGCATGGCTGCCCCTCTCTCCACGCTCAGCATCGGCGCCGCGGGGGCCGGCCCGCTCACCCGGTTGGGTGAACGTTCAGGATCTCCCGCGTGCGCTGCACGTCCTGGTCCATCTGGGCGACCAGGCCCTCGACGGTCGCGAAACGCACCATCGGGCGGAGGCGCTCGGTGAACGACGCGGCCACCCGCTCGCCGTAGAGATCGCCGTCGAAGTCGAGCACGAACGCCTCCACTCGACGCTCCCGACCGGCAAAGGTCGGGTTGGTGCCGATGCTGATGGCCGCCGCCAGCAGCTCGCGGCCGCGCACGAGGTGACCGGCGTAGATGCCGTCCGCCGGGACGGCAGTCCAGGGCAGCAGGCTCAGGTTCGCGGTCGGGTAGCCGATCTCGCGGCCCCGCTGGTCACCGCGTACGACGAGGCCCTCGACCCGGTGCTCGCGCCCGAGCACCTCGGCGGCCGCGCGCACCTCACCGGCGTCGATGAGCGCCCGGACGTAGGTCGAGGAGTACGTCGCCTCCCCCGTGCCCTCCAGTGCGACACCCTCGACGGCGAAGCCAAGCCGGTGGCCTGCTGCCCGCAGCGCGTCGACATCGCCGGCGCCCTTGGCGCCGTAGCGGAAGTTGTCACCGATGACGACGGCGCTGACGTGCAGCCGCTCGACCAGCACCTCGTGGACGAACTCGTCCGGCGTCAGGCGCGAGAAGTCCTTGGTGAACGGCACGACGCACATGACGTCGACCCCGAGCGACTCGAGCAGCTCGGCTTTCGCGCGGGTGCCGGTCAGCAGGGCCGGGTGCGAGCCGGGGCGCAGGATCTCGCTGGGGTGCGGGTCGAAGGTGAGCACCACGCTCGGCACGCCGCGCTCGGCGGCCAGCGCGACGGCCCGGCCGATGATCCGCTGGTGGCCGCGGTGCACGCCGTCGAAGACGCCGATGGTGACCACGCAGCGACCCCACCCGGGTGGGGCCTGCTCGACCCCGCGCCAGCGCTGCATGCGCTCAGCCTGCCAGACGGGGCCTTCGCGCCCCGGTCTGAGGGAATCCCCCCTCCCCACGCCCTGATCTCGGAGCGGGCGGGGTAACACGCCGGCGAGTAGCCCCGGTGAGCCCGAGGTCAGGGGACCGTCCGGGCTGATCAGGGTGGCCTAGGCGGTCGGCCCCGGCCCTGGGCCCGTTCCCGGGCGGAAGACGACGCTCGCACGGGCAGCGCCGTCGCGGTCCTCGATCAGGCCGACGCACTGGCCCTGCGGATCAAAGGCGGCGGTCGTGCCCGGGGCGCCCGACGGCGCGAGCTTCTTGCCGTAGGACAGATCGACCGCTTCCTGGGTGTCGAGGTCCCGCCGTGGGAAAGCTGCGGCGACCGCCCCGTCGAGGGCGATGACGCGCAGCTCCTCGGCGTGCTGCTCCAGCGTCCGGGCCTGGTCGATCCCGAACGGGCCGACCCGCGTACGACGAAGGGCGGTGAGGTGGGCGCCGACCCCGAGCGCCGCGCCGAGGTCGCGGGCGATGGCCCGGATGTAGGTCCCCGACGAGCAGGTGACCCGCACGTCGAGGTCGTCGCCGCGGCGGTCCAGCAGCGCCAGCTCGGACACCGTCACCCGGCGGCTCGCGAGGACGACGTCCTCCCCCGCCCGGACCCGGGCGTAGGCGCGCTTGCCGTCGACCTTGATGGCTGACACCGCCGAGGGCACCTGGTCGAGGTCGCCGGTCAGCGCAGCCAGCTGCGCCGACACGTCGCCCACGCCGCTGGCGTCGCGGGTCTCGAGTACGTCGCCCTCGGCGTCGTCGGTCACCGTCGTGACCCCGAGGCGGATCGTCGCCTCGTAGGTCTTGTCGGTCAGCGCCAGGTGACCCAACAGCCGGGTGGCCCGGCCGATGCCGAGCAGCAGGACGCCGGTCGCCATCGGGTCGAGGGTGCCGGCGTGGCCGACCTTGCGGGTCTGCGCGAGCCGGCGCACCTTGGCGACCACGTCGTGGCTGGTCCAGCCGCCCTCCTTGTCGACGACCAGCAGGCCGTCAGGGCTGCTCACTCGTCGTCGTCGGGCTCGATCACCCGGGGCGCGCGGTAGGGGTCGGCGTCACCGGCGGGCTGGGCGCCCTCGGCCTGCTCGTGCACCTTGGCATCCTCGGCTCGGGCCTTGGCCAGCAGCTCCTCGATCCGCCCCGCGGTCTCCGGCACGACGTCGGCGATGAAGGTCAGCGACGGCGTGTAGCGCACGCCGGTCTGCTTGCCGACCGTGGCGCGCAGCACCCCCTTGGCCGACTCGAGCGCCTGCGCGCTCTCCTGCCGCGCGACGTCATCGCCGAAGACCGTGTAGTAGAGCGTCGCCTCCCGCAGGTCGGGGGTTACCTTCGCGTCGGTGATCGTGACCATGCCCAGTCGCGGGTCCTTGACCTGCATCTCCAGCGTGGACGCGACCACCTCGCGGATCCGTACGGCGAGCTTGCGCGCGCGTGCGACGTCGACCATGTCAGTCGTCCTCTCCGTGCAGCTGGCGGTGGGCGGAAAGCAGCTCGATCTCCGGGCGGTCCGCAACCGCCCGCTCACACCTGTCGAGCACGTCCCTGCAGTGCTGGGCGTCCGCGGCCACGACCGCCACCCCGATCAGAGCCCGGCGGTGCAGGTCGAGGTGACCTGCCTCCGCCGCGCTCACGTCGTACTTCCTCTTCAACTCCGCCACGATCGGCCGGACGACCCCCCGCTTCTCCTTCAGCGAGTGCACGTCCCCCAACACCAGGTCCAGCGCCAACGACCCCACAAACACGATCGCTCCTCCTGGTGGGACTGACGGGCGAGAGGGGGCCGCAGGCGGTGGGTCCTCGAAGGCGCCTCAAGCGCCGAAGGCGCAGCGCCGAGAGGACCTACCGCCGCAGGCCATCACCTCACCCGCGAGGAATCTCCCGCATCTCGAACGTCTCGATGATGTCCTCGAGCTTGATGTCGTTGTACGACCCAAGACCGATACCGCACTCGAACCCGTCCCGGACCTCCGTCGCGTCGTCCTTGAAGCGACGCAGCGACTCGACCGTGAGGTTGTCCGCGACCACGACACCGTCGCGCAGCAGCCGTGCCTTGCTGTTGCGACGGATGAGCCCGGTCCGCACGATCGATCCGGCGACGTTGCCGATCTTCGGGACGCGGAAGACCTCGCGGACCTCCGCCGTACCGAGCTGGACCTCTTCGTAGATCGGCTTGAGCATGCCCTTGAGGGC
>JANPHZ010000078.1:0-11036 GCA_031424715.1 Frankiaceae bacterium | reverse complement strand
CGTCACGGCGCTCGCCATCTGGGAGGACGCGGAGGACGACGAGCGGGAGGTCGCCTGGGCGCGCCGCATGGCGGACTCAGTGGCGCCTCTCTCACTTCGAGGCGGTGGTTACCTGAACTATCCCGAGCTCGATCAGACGGCTGAGCGGGTGGCAGCAGCATTCCCGACAGCGACCTGGGCCCGGCTGCGGCAGCTCAAGCGTCGCCTCGATCCAGCCAACCGACTGCGCTTCAACGCCAACATTCCACCCGCCGACAGCTGAGCGGCCAGGTCAACGGATCCAGGACTCGATGGCGGCAGCGAAGCGATCGGCCGCCCCCGCCGAGGTGTCGAGGAAGAAGAACGGTTCGGCCAGCTCGAGCTCGAGCAGCAGCGGCCCGTCCGGTCCGGGCAGCAGGTCGACGCGCGCATAGAGCAGCGGACCGGGCGCTGCTGCCAGCACCTGTCGGGCCACCGCGTGCTCCGCCGCGCTCGGCTCCCGCGCCTCTATCGGGGTCTCCCCCGGCCCGAGCGCCTCGGGACCGGCGAGCACGGCCCCCTTGCGCGCACCATGACTGAACTCCCCACCGACGAACAGCAGGGAGGTCTCGCCGGACGACTCCACCGCCTCGACGTACGGCTGGACCATGACGCCCTTGCCGACGGCGAGCAACCGGTCGGCGTGCGCGCGAGCCGCGGCCTCCTGACCCGGGCGGTAGCGCACCGTGTCCAGCGCCCCCGCGCTGACCGTCGGCTTGACCACGTAGTCCCCCGCGGGCGGCTCCCAGTCGCCGGTGACGTAGGTCGTCGGCACGACCGGGACGCCCGCCGCGGCCAGCTCAGCGAGGTAGTGCTTGTCGGTGTTCCAGCGCAGCACCGTCGCGGGGTTGGCGAGCCGCGGCACCGACGCAGCCCAGTCGAGGAACTCCCCCAGCCGGGCGGTGTAGTCCCACGTCGAGCGCACGACAACCAGGTCGTACGACGACCAGTCGGCGCCGCCGTCCCACGGCTGCGAGTCGGCGACGATCCCCCGCTGCCCCAGGGCGGCGATCAGCGCTGGCTCGTCGGGGTCGGCCACCGACGTGCAGCCGGCAAGGGCAACCCGCACGGGTCAGACCAGCTGGTCTACGGCGACGGCGAGGAAGAGCAGCGACAGGTAGGTGATCGACCAGCCGAACAGCCGCATCGGCAGCGTTTCGGCGCCGCGCCGGACCCGGCTCTGCAGCAGGTGCGCCTCGCGCAGGAAGACCGCACCCAGCAGCACGGCCGAGACGCCGTAGAGCGCGCCTGAGGCATCCAGCAGGAGCAGTAGGGAGGTCGCGACCATCGCGTAGGAGTAGGCCACGATCTGGCGCGCGACCGCAGCCGGCGAGGCCACGACCGGCAACATCGGCACCCCTGCGGCGGCGTAGTCCTCGCGGTAGCGGATCGCCAATGCCCAAAAGTGCGGCGGCGTCCAGAAGAAGATCACCAGGAACAGCACCACCGCTGCCCAGGACACGGTGTTCGTTACCGCTGACCAGCCGATGAGCACCGGCATGCAGCCGGCGGCGCCGCCCCAGACGATGTTCTGCGACGTACGCCGCTTCAGCAGCATCGTGTAGACGAGGACGTAGAAGGCGATGGCCGCGTCGGCGAGCAGCGCCGACAGCAGGTTGGTGGTCACCGCGAGCTCGACCGTGGCGAGTACGCCGAGCACGAGCCCGAAGATGAGGGCGTTGCGCGGCGGGACCGTGTGCCGCACGAGGGGGCGCCGGGCCGTGCGGTGCATCAGCGTGTCGATGTCGCGGTCGTACCAGCAGTTCAGCGCGTTTGCGCTGCCCGCGGCCAGCGACCCCCCGACGAGGGTGGCGAGCACGAGCCCGAACGACGGCATGCCGCGCTCGGCGAGGACCATCGTCGGCACGGTCGTGACGAGCAGCAGCTCGATGATGCGCGGCTTGGTCAGGGCGACGTAGGCCAGCACCCGATCACGGGTAGACAGGCGAGCGTCCGAGGGCTGCTGCGCAGCGGCGCCCACGGGGTCGGCCAGCGTCGTCACCGGGCAACCTTACCGGCGTCCCGGGTCGCCAGCCTGCCGGGACCCACCCTCGCGGGCTGAGCGTTCCCATCCACTGCTGTGCGGGCTGGCGGGAGCTCCAGCGCCGCAAAGTTGTCCGACTTGTCCGAATCCATCCGGTGGCTTCGGGCGTCCTCCTGCTATGACCCTCACCAAGCTCCTCCGAAGCGCCGTACCGCTGCTGCTGTTAGCCGGTGCGGTCGCGGCGCCACAGGCTCAGGCAGACACGCGCAGCTTCTACTACGTCGCGTCAGCCGGTGCGGGAGGTTCCGACATCCCGCGGCTGCTGGACATCTACCCGCTGGGTTCGTTCACCTTCCCCTCCCCGGGCAGGTCCTTCACCCTCAAGCTGGACGACACAGCGACGTTGACGGGGGCAAAGATCCCCGTCCACGTCTTCATGAACGGCAAGGGGACCTCCGCGTGCATCCCAGCGCGGACCCCCATGCGACTGAACGGTGGAAAGCAGGGCGCCAAGGTCACCATCACCATCGACACGGCCGTGGAAGCTGAGCTTCGCTGCGGCGGCAGCGGCACGACAGGAACGGCCTACGTGACCGGCTGATGCGAAGCAAAGAATCGGCGCAGGTGACAGGTTGAGCCGGGTCTAGCGTTCGGGTCGGGGTGAGCATGGACGAGGAACTGGCGGGGTTCTGCCGCCGCGAGCACCGACGGCTGGTTGCTGCTCTCTCCCTCGTCTGCGGCTCGGTGCCCCTTGCCGAGGACCTCGCGCAAGAGACGTTCGCCCGGGTCTGCAAGGACTGGAACCGGATTCGCACCATGGAGTCGCCGATCGGCTACACGCATCGGATCGGCCTCAACCTTGCCCGTTCAACCTTTCGTCGCAAGGCGATCGAGCGACGAGTCATGGCTCGGCTGGGCGGCGACGACACGTGGACCGACCCCGACGGCGCCAGCGCTATCGCCGTACGAGAGGCACTTCAATCATTGCGGGAAGAGCAGCGGCGGGTCCTCGTCCTGCGTCACTTCCTCGGCTACTCCGTGGCCGAGACGGCGGATCTGCTGTCCATGCCGGTGGGAACCGTGAAGACGCACGCAGCGCGAGGTCTGGCGCACTTGCGAGAGCTGCTCGGTACGCCGGTTACTGCGGAGGGCATCCATGCGTGACATCACCGAGCTCTTGAGCTCTGCGGCACCGCAGACCATCACCGACCTTGACCTCACCCAGGTGGCGGAACGGGGTGCTGCTCTTCGCCGACGTCAGCGGATGGCCCGATCCGCAGCAGCGACGAGCTTCGCCTTGGCTGCCGTGTTCCTGTTTCGGGACCTCGGTCCGGGGACGCAGGCGCTCGAACTGACACCCGCAGAGCCCGCTCCGCGCGCGACAGCCACCGTACTGCCTGCACCTACCCGCGCGCCCGCCAACGTGAGCCCCTTGGTCGGGACCCGGCCCAGCGCGGCCCTGGCGCCGGGGCGTACGTCGACGGCTGAGGGCGCCCCACCGGCACTCGGCGGGAGACGCGATCCAGCGCCGACACCGCAAGCCGCTCCACCCACGACCACTCCCACCGGCAACTACTCGCCCGCCCGGTCCTGCTCCGTGAGCACAACAGCGCTGACGCCGGACCAGTCCGCGACCTGCCGGTTCGCGGCCACCGCGCCTGGCGGTATTCAGCTGTCCTTTTCCGCAGTCGTCCTTCCCAAGGGGAAGCCGATGGCTCACGTGGACGTCGTGCGGAATGGCCGGACGACGCGTTACGACCCCTGGGCGCCCGACAACCGCTGCCGTCTCAGGGTCATCGAGGTCGGTGATCTCGTGACGGTCACCGTTCAGCAGATGCCAGCCGGTAGCTACTTGGATTACACACTCACGGCCGGTGCGGACCGAACCTGTCGCGAACGCACGGCGACCTGATAGCCGCGGCACGGGGCAGGTCGCCCGCCGTCTAGGGTCGGGGTGACGATTCCGCTCGAAGGAGGCCTCGCATGAGGCCCCGAGAAGAGGCACTGCCGCGTGAGCAAGAGCACCAGTCTTGAGTGGACCGACGTCGACGGCAAGGCCGTCGACGTCACCCGAGCACTCGCCATGGACGCGGTCGAGGCCGCCGGTTCGGGGCACCCGGGCACCGCGATGAGCCTCGCACCGGTCGCCTACCTGCTGTTCCAGCGCCTGCTGCGGCACGACCCGACCGACCCGGACTGGGTGGGGCGCGACCGCTTCGTCCTGTCCTGCGGCCACTCGTCGCTCACCCTCTACCTGCAGCTCTACCTGTCGGGCTACGGGCTGACGCTCGAGGACATCGCCCACCTGCGCCAGTGGGGCTCACTGACCCCCGGCCACCCCGAGCACGGGCACACCGCGGGCGTCGAGACGACGACCGGTCCGCTCGGCCAGGGCGTCGGCAACGCCGTCGGCATGGCCATGGCCGCCCGCCGCGAACGCGGCCTGCTCGACCCGGACGCCGCCCCCGGCACCAGCCCGTTTGACCACACCATCTGGTGCATCGCCTCCGACGGTGACCTGCAGGAGGGCGTGTCGGCCGAGGCCTCCTCCCTCGCCGGCACCCAGCAGCTGGGCAACCTGGTCGTCCTGTGGGACGACAACCACATCTCCATCGAGGACGACACCCAGATCGCCTTCACCGAGGACACCGTCGCCCGCTACGCCTCCTACGGCTGGCACGTCCAGCGGGTCGACTGGATGACCGGCGACGGCGCCTACTCCGAGAACATCCAGGGCCTGTACGACGCCCTCGTCGCCGCCCGCGACACCACCGACCGGCCCAGCTTCATCGCGCTGCGCACCATCATCGGCTGGCCCGCCCCCAACAAGCAGAACAGCGGCAAGGCCCACGGCTCCGCGCTCGGCGCCGACGAGGTCAGCGCGACGAAGGCCGTCATGGGTCTGGCCGACCGACCCTTCGACGTCCCGGAGGAGGTCCTGGCCCACACCCGTGGTGTGGTCGAGCGGGGCCGTGCGCTGCGCGCGCAGTGGCAGGACGGCTACGACGGGTGGCTCGCGGCGCACCCCGCCGAGGGCGAGCTGCTGGCCCGGATGCGCGAGCGCCGCCTGCCCAGCGGCTGGCAGGACGCGCTGCCGGTGTTCGACGCAGACGCCAAGGGGCTCGCGACCCGCGTCGCGTCGGGCGGCGTCCTGACCGCCCTCGCGCCGGGACTGCCGGAACTGTGGGGCGGGTCGTCCGACCTGGCCGGGAGCAACAACACGACGCCGGACGGCGCCCCGTCGTTCCTGCCCGAGGCCAACCAGTCCAAGGAGTACCAGGGCAGCCCCTACGGCCGGGTGCTGCACTTTGGCATCCGCGAGCACGCCATGGGCGCGGTGATGAACGGCATCGCCCTGCACGGCGGCACCCGCGTCTACGGCGGGACATTCCTGGTCTTCAGCGACTACATGCGCGGCGCGGTCCGGCTCGCCGCCCTGATGAAGCTGCCGGTGACCTACGTCTGGACCCACGACTCCATCGGCCTGGGCGAGGACGGCCCCACGCACCAGCCGATCGAGCACCTCGCCTCACTGCGGGCGATCCCGGGACTGGACGTCGTACGACCGGCCGACGCCAACGAGGTCGTCGTCGCCTGGCGCACCATCCTCGAGCACACCGACCGCCCGGCCGGCCTGTGCCTGACCCGGCAGAACGTCCCGACGCTGGACCGCAGCGTCTTGGGCAGCGCCGAGGGCGTCGCCAAGGGCGGCTACGTCCTCGCCGAGGCCGGCAGCGGCACGCCCGAGATCATCCTCATCGCCACGGGTTCGGAGGTGCACCTGGCCCTCGAGGCCCGCGAGCGGCTCGAAGCCGAGGGGCACCCGACCCGTGTCGTGTCGATGCCCTGCGTCGAGTGGTTCCGCGCCCAGGACACGGCCTACCAGCGGACGGTCCTGCCCACCGACGTCCCCGCCCGCGTGTCTGTCGAGGCCGCCGTCTCCCAGGGCTGGCACGAGTGGGTCGGCGGCTACGGGGAATGCGTCGCGCTGGAGCACTTCGGCGCCTCGGCGCCCTACCCGGTGCTCTACGAGCAGTTCGGCCTCACGGCCGAGCGGATCGTGGCCGCGGCCCACGCCTCGCTGTCCCGTCTCGGCAAGACCTCCGGATCGACCACCGGCAACTAGGGAGCACCCGCCATGACCGACGCACTGGCCGAGCTGTCCGCTGCAGGTGTCGCGGTCTGGCTCGACGACCTGTCCCGCGAGCGACTGCGCTCGGGCAACCTCGCGGACCTCGTCCGCGACCAGCACGTCGTCGGGGTCACCACCAACCCGTCGATCTTCCAGAAGGCGCTGTCGGAGGGCGCGGCCTACGACGACCAGCTGCGCGACCTGGCGTTGCGCGGCACCGACGTCGGTGAGGCCGTGCGTGCCCTGACGACCTACGACGTGCGGTGGGCCTGCGACGTGCTCACGCCGGTCTACGACGCGAGCGACGGTGTCGACGGGCGAGTCTCCATCGAGGTGGACCCGCGCATCGCGCACGACACCGACCGCACCGTTGCCGAGGCCAAGGCGCTGTGGTGGCTGGTGGACCGGCCCAACCTCTACATCAAGATCCCGGCAACGCTCGCGGGCCTGCCGGCGATCACGCAGGTGCTCGCCGAGGGCATCAGCGTCAACGTCACCCTCATCTTCTCCCTCGAGCGCTACGACGCCGTCATGGACGCCTTCCTGGCCGGCATGGAGCAGGCCAAGGCCAACGGCCACGACCTCGCCGCCATGGGTTCGGTCGCGTCGTTCTTCGTCAGCCGGGTCGACACCGAGATCGACGCCCAGCTCGAGAAGTCCGGCGCCGATGCCGCGCTGCGCGGCAAGGCGGCGATCGCGAACGCCCGCCTCGCCTACGCCCACTACGAGAAGGCCTTCGGCTCCGACCGCTGGGCGGCGATGGCCAAGGCGGGCGCCAAGCCGCAGCGACCGCTGTGGGCCTCCACCGGCGTGAAGGACCCGTCGTACGACGACACGCAGTACGTCGTCGAGCTCGTCGCGCCGGGGACCGTCAACACGATGCCGGAGGCGACGCTGCGCGCCGTCGCCGACCACGGGGTGGTCCGGGGTGACACCGTGACGACGACCTACGCCGAGGCGCAGCAGACGCTCGACGATCTTGCGGCGGCCGGGATCGACTATGACCAGGTGGTCGACCAGCTCGAGGTCGAGGGCGTGCAGAAGTTCGAGGACGCCTGGAACTCCCTGATCGGCTCGGTCACCGCCAACCTGGAGAAGGCCGGCGCGTCCATCGACCCGGACGGGGCGGCCTCCCCCGCGGGGTCCGGACCGGCTGCGGCCTCGCCGGAGGCCTCTGCGTGAGCTCACCCCTCGAGGTCACCGTCACTGCGGCGCTGCTCACGGCCACGGATGCCGCACGCGAGAAGCTCCTGGCCGACGACGTGCCGGCCCGACTGCTCGCCCGCGACGTCCAGCTGTGGGGCGACGAGGCAGCCGGCGAAGCTGCGCTGCGACTCGGCTGGCTCGACGCCGTCGAGGTCTCGCGCGCCTTCCTACCCGAGCTGACCGAGCTGCGCGACGCCCTCCGCGCCGAGGGCGTCGACCGCGTGGTGCTGTGCGGCATGGGCGGCTCGTCCCTGGCGCCCGAGGTCATCTGCAAGCAGGCCGGCGTCCCGCTCACCGTGCTGGACTCCACGCACCCTGACCAGGTGCGCTCCGCGCTGGGCGGCGACCTAACCCGGACCGTCGTGGTCGTGTCCAGCAAGAGCGGCGGCACGGTCGAGACGGACAGCCAGCGCCGGGTGTTCGTCGAGGCGTTCACCTCCGCCGGCGTCGAGGCAGCGCAGCGGATCGTCGTCGTCACCGACCCGGGTTCACCCTTCGCCGAGCTCGCCGAGGCCGAGGGCTACCGCGCGGTCTTCCTCGCCGACCCGCGCGTCGGTGGGCGCTACAGCGCCCTGACCGCCTTCGGCCTGGTGCCCTCGGCCTTGGCCGGGGTCGACGTCGCGGCGCTGCTCGATGACGCCGCAGCGGTTGACCTGACCGGTGACAGCGCCGCCCTGCTGCTCGGCGCCGCTCTCGGCGGGTCGGGCCGCGACAAGATCGTGCTTGATGCCCAGGCCTCGGACCTGCCGGGCTTCGGTGACTGGGCCGAGCAGCTCGTCGCCGAGTCCACCGGCAAGAGCGGAACGGGACTGCTGCCGGTGGTCGTCGAACCTGACGCGCCGGAGCTGACCAGCGGTGGCAGCGACGTGCACGTCGTACGCCTCAACGCCTCTGACAGCGAGTCAGGCACGACGGTCCGCGGGCGGCTCGGTGCGCAGTTTCTGGGCTGGGAGTGGGCCACCGCGATCGCCGGTCGGCTGCTTGGGATCGACCCGTTCAACCAGCCCGACGTCGAGAGCGCCAAGAACGCCGCGCGTGGCCTGCTGGACGCGACTCCCGGACCCGACCCGGCCCTGCTGACCGATCGCGGCGTCGAGCTCCGCGCCAGCGAGGGACTGCTCGAGGCCGTCATCACCCTGGAGTCCGCGATCGCGGCCCTGCTCGCGCAGATTGAGCCGACGGGCTACCTCGCCGTCATGGCCTACGTCGACCGCGAGCGGGACGCCGCCCTGGCTCAGGTCCGCCCCGCACTAGCCCGGCGGACCGGCCGGCCGGTCACTTTCGGCTGGGGGCCGCGCTTCCTGCACTCGACGGGGCAGTTCCACAAGGGCGGCACCCCCAACGGCGTCTTCCTGCAGATCACCGGGGCTGTCGAGCAGGACCTCGCGATCCCCGACCGGCCGTTCAGCTTCGGTGACCTCATCACCGCCCAGGCCGCCGGTGACGCGACGGTGCTCGCCGACCACGGCCGTCCGGTCTTGCGGCTCCACGTCGCCGACCAGACCGGTCTGTCCGTCGTGCGCGACCTGCTCTCGTGAGCAACCCGCTGCGCGATCCGCGCGACCGCCGGCTGCCCCGCGTCCCCGACCCGTGCGTCCTGGTCGTCTTCGGGGTCACCGGCGACCTCGCCCGCAAGAAGCTCATCCCCGCGGTCTACGACCTGGCCAACCGGGGGCTGCTGCCACCCGGCTTCTTGCTCCTCGGTTTCGCCCGCCGCGACTGGGATCACGGCGACTTCGAGTCGGTCGCGAAGGACGCTGCCCGCGACCACGCCCGCACCGGCTTCTCCGAGGAGGTCTGGGCCCGGCTCGCCGCGTCGATCCGCTTCCTGCCCGGCTCGTTCGACGACGACAAGGCCTTCGACACCCTCGCCGCGACGCTGACCGAGCTCGACGCCACCCACGGCACCGCGGGCAACGCCGCGTTCTACCTCTCTATCCCGCCGTCCGCCTTTCCCGTGGTCCTGCAGCAGATGCAGCGCACCGGAATGGCCGACAACGCCCGGTCCGGTGGCTGGCGGCGGGTCGTGGTCGAGAAGCCGTTCGGCAACGACCTCGACTCCTCACAGGAGCTCAACGCCCTGGTGGACACGGTCTTCACGCCGCAGGACGTCTTTCGCATCGACCACTACCTCGGCAAGGAGACCGTCCAGAACCTGCTGGCCCTGCGCTTTGCCAACGAGCTGTTCGAGCCGATCTGGAACGCCAAGCACATCGACAGCGTGCAGATCACGATGGCCGAGGACGTCGGCATCGGCAGCCGCGCCGGCTTCTACGAGCAGACCGGCGCCGCCCGCGACGTCCTACAGAATCACCTGCTGCAGCTGATGGCGCTCACCGCGATGGAGGAGCCGGGGTCGTTCGACGCGGAGGCGCTGCGGGCCGAGAAGGCCAAGGTCCTGCGCGCCACCCGGCCGCCGACGGACCTCGCCGCCTACGCCGTCCGCGGGCAGTACGACCAGGGCTGGCTCGCCGGCAGCCGGGTCAGTGCCTACCGGGCCGAGGACGATGTCGACCCGGCGTCACGGACCGAGACCTACGCCGCCGTACGGCTCGAGGTCGAGACCCGGCGCTGGGCGGGCGTCCCGTTCTACCTGCGCACCGGGAAGCGACTCCCGCGTCGGGTCACCGAGATCGCCGTGGTGTTCCACAAGGCGCCGCACCTGCCGTTCGCCAAGACCGACACCGAGGAGCTCGGCGCCAACCAGCTCGTCGTGCGGGTCCAGCCCGACGAGGGCATGACGCTGCGCTTCGGCTCCAAGGTGCCCGGGTCGGCGATGGAGGTGCGCGACGTCGCCATGGATTTCCAGTACGGCGAGGCCTTCACCGAGTCCTCCCCCGAGGCCTACGAGCGCCTGCTGCTCGACGTGCTGCTCGGCGACGCCTCGCTCTTCCCGCACAACGCCGAGGTCGAGGACTCCTGGCGGGTCATCGACCCGATCGAGGACTTCTGGGCCGAGCAGAACGCGGCCGGGGACGAGCCGCAGCTCTATCGCGCGGGCGAATGGGGGCCGTTGGCCTCCGACGAGATGCTCGCCCGCGACGGCCGTCGCTGGCGACGACCGTGAGGGGGAACCCGACGTGACCACCCTGTGGGACACGACCGGCAGCGACGTCGTCAAGGCGCTCAGCGCCGAGCGGCGCAGCGCGGGATCGGTGTCGTCCGGGCTCGCGCTGACCCTCGTCGTCATCGTCGACGAGAAGCACGTCGACGAGGCTGAGGCCGCCGCCACCCGAGCCGCCGCCCAGCACCCGTGCCGGTTGATCATCGTCGTACGACGCCGGCCCGACGCCCCGGAGCCGCGGCTCGATGCCGAGGTGCTCATCGGCGGCCGGCTCGGACCGGGTGAGGGCATCGTGCTGCGGATGTACGGCCGGCTCGCCCTGCATGCCGAGTCGGTGGTCCTGCCGCTGCTCGCGCCGGACGCGCCGGTCGTCACCTGGTGGTTCGGCACCCCGCCACACCGCATCGCCCACGACCCGCTCGGCGTCTTCGCCGACCGGCGGGTGACCGACAGCTCACTCGCCGAGGATCCGCTGGCGGCACTGCGCAACCGCGCCGACGACTACGCCGCCGGGGACACCGACCTGGGATGGACACGCACCACGCTGTGGCGGGCCCTGTGCGCCTCGGCCTTTGACGCCATCACCGACGAGGTGACCTCGATCCGGGTGGCCGGTGGCGCGCACAGCGTGC
>JANPHZ010000077.1:0-17302 GCA_031424715.1 Frankiaceae bacterium | reverse complement strand
TGGAGTACGCCGCCCTGTCGCTGGCCGCTCGCGCCAGCCTGCGGCTGCTCGTCGCCGACCGCACGGCGCCGCGGCGCCGGGTCGTGCTCGCCGCGGAGGTCCCCGACGGCAGCGTCGTACCCGCTCCTGCCGTGGACCGGGGAGCGGTGCACGTCGGGCTCGCGGTCGGCCTGCGCGCCATTCAGGCGATCCACCTGGACGACCCGTCGGCCCAGGACGACGTGCGCGCGGCGGTCGATGCGGTGCTGGAGGCCGACCTCGGCAGCGAGGACGCGGAGTTCGTCCTCGACCAGGCCGAGGGCCACGAGCTCGGCTGGTACGCCACCCAGGAGCTCGGCCCCCTCCTCGAGCTGTCCTGAGCCGATCAGGCGCGGTAGGTCGCGAACGACACCGCGAGGTAGTGGGTGATGAACGCCGCCAGGGTCAGGGCGTGGAAGACCTCGTGGAAGCCGAACCAGTGCGGTGAGGGGTTGGGCCGGCGCATCGCGTAGACCGCCGCGCCCGCGCTGTAGAGGGCACCGCCGGCGAGCAGCAGGACCAGCACGACCAGGCCGCCCTGGCGGTAGACGTCGGGCGCGATGGCGAGCGCCACCCAGCCCAGCGCGAGGTAGAGCGCGACGAAGAGCCAGCGCGGCGGCCGGCGTACGGCGTTGCGGGCGATGATCCCGGCCAGCGCGCCACCCCACACCACGCTGAGCAGCACGACCGCGGTGGTGCCGGACAGCAGCAGCAGGCAGAAGGGCGTGTAGGTCCCGGCGATGAGCACGAAGATCATCGAGTGGTCGAGCCGGGCCATGAGGGCGTGCCCGCGGGGGGACCAGCTGCCCCGGTGGTAGGCCGCCGAGGTGCCGAACAGCAGCGCGACCGTCGCGCCGTAGACCGACGCGGCGACGTACTCGCGCGGGCGGTCGGACAGGCAGATCAGGACCGTCCCGGTGACCAGCGAGATGGCGAAGGCGACCTCGTGCAGGACCCCGCGCAGGCGGGGCTTGAGCTCGGCGGCCAGGTCGCCGGCGCGTTGACCGAGGGTGGTGTCCACGGAGTTCCTTCGGGGTTGCGGTCTCGTGCCTGATGTCACAGGAGGGGGGTAGTGCGCTCATCAGTGGAACGCGGCACACTGGGTAACTATCCCCGAGCAGCCGAGGGCATCCGCACCGGCGCCGCTTGACCTCGATGGAGAGGATCTCATGACCGCCACGGACGCCCCGGGCACGATCGCCGGGCTCGAGAGCGCCCCCACCACTCACGCCAAGCTGCTCGCCTGGGTGCGGGAGATCGCCGAGCTGACCAAGCCCGACCGCGTGGAGTGGGCGGACGGCTCCGAGGAGGAGTGGCAGCGGCTGACCCAGCTGCTCGTCGACAACGGGACCTTCACCCGCCTCGACGACGCCAAGCGCCCCAACAGCTTCTACGCCAAGTCCGACCCGACGGACGTGGCCCGGGTCGAGGACCGCACCTTCATCTGCTCGGCCGAGGAGAAGGACGCCGGCCCGACCAACAACTGGATGGACCCCGCGCAGATGCGCGCGACGCTCCAGCCGCTGTTCGATGGGTGCATGCGCGGCCGGACGATGTACGTCGTCCCGTTCTGCATGGGTCCGCTCGGCTCGAAGATCAGCCAGCTCGGTGTCGAGATCACCGACTCGCCCTACGTCGTCGTCTCGATGAAGATCATGACGCGCATGGGCGCCGCGGCGCTCGAGCAGCTCGGCGAGGACGGCTTCTTCGTCCCGGCCGTGCACACGGTCGGGGCTCCGCTCGTCGACGGCGCGGCGGACGTCGCGTGGCCGTGCAGCGACACGAAGTACATCGTTCACTACCCCGAGACCCGCGAGATCTGGTCCTACGGCTCGGGCTACGGCGGCAACGCCCTGCTCGGCAAGAAGTGCTTCGCGCTGCGCATCGCCTCGGTGATGGCGCGCGACGAGGGCTGGATGGCCGAGCACATGCTCATCCTCAAGCTCACCCCGCCGAGCGGCGAGGCGCGCTACGTCACCGCGGCCTTCCCGAGCGCCTGCGGCAAGACCAACCTCGCGATGCTGCAGCCGACGCTGCCCGGCTGGACCGTGGAGACCGTTGGCGACGACATCGCCTGGATGCGCTTCGGTGAGGACGGCCGGCTCTACGCCATCAACCCCGAGGCCGGTTTCTTCGGTGTCGCGCCCGGCACCGGCGAGGACACCAACGCCAACGCCGTCAAGACGTTCTACGGCAACTCGATTTTCACCAACGTCGCCCTGACCGACGACGGCGACGTGTGGTGGGAGGGGCTCACCGAGACCCCGCCGGCGCACCTCACCGACTGGAAGGGCAACAGCTGGTCGCCCGACAGCGACACCCCTGCTGCGCACCCCAACGCGCGCTTCACCACCCCGGCCGGGCAGTGCCCGACGATCGCGCCGGAGTGGGAGGACCCCAAGGGCGTGCCGATCTCGGCGATCCTTTTCGGTGGACGCCGCGCGACCGCCGTACCGCTCATCACCGAGTCGTTCGACTGGCAGCACGGGGTCTTCCTCGGCTCGACGGTGTCGTCGGAGACGACTGCCGCTGCTGCGGGGGCCATCGGCCAGCTGCGCCGCGACCCCTTCGCGATGCTGCCGTTCTGCGGCTACAACATGGGCGACTACGCCGGTCACTGGCTCGACATCGGCCAGGCGACCGACGCCGACAAGCTGCCGAAGATCTACTACGTCAACTGGTTCCGCAAGGACGCCAAGGGCAAGTGGCTGTGGCCCGGCTTCGGCGAGAACGCCCGCGTGCTCAAGTGGATCGTCGACCGGCTCGAGGGGCGCGCCACCGGAGTGGCGACCGCGATCGGGACCGTGCCGGCGAAGAGCGAGCTCGACCTCGACGGCCTGGACATCCCGGCCGAGGACCTCGACACGCTGCTCAGCGTCGACACCGACATCTGGAAGCAGGAGGCCGGGCTCATCCCCGAGTTCTTCGACCAGTTCGGTGAGCACTTGCCCAAGGCCCTCGCCGAGGAGCACGCCGCTCTGGTGGAGCGCCTCGAGCAGGCCTGAGCCTGTTCGTCGTACGACCGAGCCCGCCCGTCCCTCGTGGACGCGGCGGGCTCCGTCGTCCGTGCCGGCCCCCGTTCTCGCCGATCATGGGCTGAGTGCTCACCCGCTGAGCGCCGGGCGGGCGACAACTCCATGATCGCCGCGGTAAGGGGGACGGGAGGGGCGCGGCGGAGCACTGCGCTCGGCTAGGTTCAGCCTGTGGGGCTTCGGGATGTGGCGTACGGCGCCTACGAGCGGCGGCTCGCGCGCACGCTCGCCCGCCAGCGCGCCGCCGTACCGCGACACGTCGGCGTCATCCTCGACGGCAACCGGCGATGGGCCCGGGCGACCGGGCAGGCCGACGTCAACGACGGCCACCAGCGCGGCGCCGACAAGATCGTCGACCTGCTCGGCTGGTGCGACCAGGCCGGCGTCGAGCTGGTCACGCTGTGGCTGCTGTCGACCGACAACCTCACCCGTCCGGCCGCCGAGCTCGCGCCCCTGCTGAGGATCATCGAGGACGTCGTCGCTTCCCTGGCTGCGCCGGGCAACACGTGGACGCTCAACATCGTCGGGGCGCTCGACCTGCTGCCAGCCGAGTCTTCCGCCCGGCTCAAGGAAGCGGCAAGCGGTACGGCGGGGCGCCCCGGCGTCGAGGTCAACGTCGCCGTCGGCTACGGCGGCCGTCGCGAGATCGCCGACGCCGTACGGTCCATGCTGCACAGCCACGCGGCCAAGGGCGCGACGTTGGCCGAGGTCGCCGAGATCCTCGACGTCGAGCACATCAGCGAGCACCTCTACACCCGCGGCCAGCCCGACCCAGACCTGGTGATCCGCACCAGCGGCGAGCAGCGGCTGAGCGGGTTCCTGCTGTGGCAGAGCGCGCACAGCGAGTTCTACTTCTGCGAGGCCTACTGGCCGGACTTCCGCCGGGTCGACTTCCTGCGCGCGCTGCGGGCGTACGCCGCCCGCCAGCGCCGCTTCGGCACCTGACCCGTCGTACCGCGCCTGGCCCGTGCCCTCCCGCGTCCCGCCGCCGACGTACAAGATCTTCGCGGTCTCGTGGGGGTCCTGACCCCCACCGAACCGCGAAGATCTTGGTCCGCAGGGCGGTCGGCGCGTCACCCGGTCGGCGGCGGCGTGTCTCCCACCCCCGCAGTCGGGTGCGTCCTACCGTCGCGGCAGCGGCCGGCTCCCGCCGGCTCGCCCGGGAGGCCCGATGCGCGTACGGCGTAGGGAGGCCCGGACTCGGCCGCCCATGTCGCGGGGGCCCGGTCCCGGTTCCTTCGGCTAGACGGGGAACTCCATGACGACGTTCGTGCTCGACACCTCGGTCCTGCTCTCCGACCCCGGCGCGATCGCCCGGTTCGACGAGCACGACGTCGTCCTCCCACTGGTCGTCATCAGCGAGCTCGAGGGCAAGCGCGACCATCCCGAACTGGGTTGGTTCGCCCGGCAGGCGCTGCACCTGCTCGACGACCTGCGCATCAAGCACGGCCGGCTGGACGCGCCGATCTCGATGGGTCACGGCACCGTGCGGGTCGAGCTCAACCACGTCGACATCTCCGCGCTGCCGGCCGGGTTCCGCGATAACGGCAATGACGCCCGGATCCTCGCGGTCGCGGCCAACCTCGCGAGCGAGGGTCTCGATGTCGTCCTCGTCTCCAAGGACCTGCCGCTGCGCGTCAAGGCCGCCGCGATCGGGCTGCCCGCGCAGGAGTACCGCGCTGAGCTCGCCGTCGACGCAGGCTGGACCGGCATGACCGAGCTGGAGGTCGCGGCGAGCGACCTCGACGCGCTCTACGAGTTGGGTTCGCTCGACCTGCCCGAGGCCGCTGAGCTGCCCTGCCACACCGGGCTGGTGCTGCTGTCGCCGCGCGGCTCGGGCCTGGGCCGGGTCGCCCCGGACAAGTCGATCCGGCTGGTGCGCGGTGACCGGGACGCGTTCGGCGTACACGGTCGCTCGGCCGAGCAGCGGGTAGCGATCGACCTGCTGCTCGACCCCGAGGTCGGCATCGTCTCCCTCGGCGGCCGAGCCGGCACCGGCAAGTCGGCGCTCGCGCTGTGCGCCGGCCTCGAGTCGGTGCTCGAGCGACGTGCGCACAAAAAAGTCGTTGTTTTCCGGCCTTTGTACGCCGTCGGAGGACAGGAGCTGGGCTACCTGCCGGGCGATGCGTCGGAGAAGATGGGCCCCTGGGCGCAGGCGGTCTTCGACACGCTCGGCGCGCTCGTGGCGCCCGAGGTGGTCGAGGAGGTGATGGTCCGCGGGTTGCTCGAGGTGCTGCCGCTGACGCACATCCGCGGGCGGTCACTGCACGACTCGTTCGTCATCGTCGACGAGGCGCAGTCGCTCGAGCGTGGCGTTCTGCTGACCGTGCTGTCCCGCCTGGGCCAGGGCTCGCGGGTCGTGCTGACCCACGACGTCGCGCAGCGCGACAACCTGCGGGTCGGTCGGCACGACGGCGTCGCGGCGGTCATCGAGGCACTGAAGGGGCACCCGCTCTTCGCCCACGTGACGCTCACCCGCTCGGAGCGCTCGCCGATCGCCGCCCTGGTCACCGAGATGCTCGAAGACCTCCCGCTCTGACCACCCGGGCGGCGAAGGTTCTCAGGCGGGGTCAGGCACTTGACGCTGCCGTCGCCGAGAGGATCCACCGCCTCACGCCGACGCAGGCCCTGCAGCTCGTCGTGCGCGGCCTCGCTGGGCTGGCGCTGGCGTATGCAGCGGCCCTAGCGACCCTGGTGGCCGTCGGAGCGAGCGAAGGCCCCGACGCCGCCTCCGCGGCCCGCACCGCGATCGCCGTTCCCTGGTGCGCCGGACCGCTGCTGTGGGTCGTTCGGGGCAGGTATGGGACCACCGTCATGATCGCGGCAGTTGTCCTACCGGTGGTGCAGGTCGCGCTTTTCCTTCCTGCATATGGCTTCGGCGTGTACTACCTGCCGATCTTGGTCGCTGCCTCGGTGGGTGGAGGGCTCGTTGCCTCCTCAGCCCTCAGGCGTCGACGTCGGGCTGCGCGCCTTGGATGACCCGAGTTCCTAGCGACGGCGGGGCAGGGCCAGCGAGGCGATGAGGAACGTCGCTCCGCCGACGGCACAGAGCATCGCGAACGTCCCTGTGCGCCCTTGCGTGGCGTCGTACCAGGCACCAGAGAGCACGACTGCGACGAGCACCACCCCGGTGATGGCGAGCGCCTCCATTCCCAGGGACGTCTGTCGCTCGTCCTTGTGGCCCGGACGCAGCAGCTCCAGCCGCGTGCTGGGGATGAAGCAGACGAGCAGCCAGAAGCCCATCACGATCGCGAAGCTCCGGGCCCCCGCCTGCCAGTCATCGCCGATGGCGAAGGCGATGCCCTGCACGAGTGCCAGCGCGAAGATGAAGATCAGGAAGTTGCGTCGGGTCATGAGAGGGAGCCCTCCCCGGGCCCGAAGAGCTGCTCGACAGGAATCTGGAAGAAGCGCCCGAGGGACAGCGCAAGGGGCAGAGACGGGGTGTAGCGGCCGACCTCGATCGAGTTGATGGTCTGCCTGGAGACGTTCAGCTCGGCAGCGAGGTCACCCTGCGACAGGCCACGCGACTCGCGCAGTCGTCGTACGTCGTTCTCCACACTGACAAGTCTGCTTGTCAGGGCACTGCTTGTCAAGCAGGCTTGTCAGCCGGGGCGGGTCATCGACAGGACGTCGAGGGCCTCGTCGAGCTGCGCTTCGGTGAGGTCGCCCTTCTCGACGTACCCGCCCTCAAGGACGACCTGGCGGATCGTCTTGCGCTCCTTGAGGGAGGTCTTGGCGACCTTGGCGGCGTTCTCGTAGCCGATGTACTTGTTCAGCGGAGTGACGATGCTGGGTGAGGACTCCGCCAGCTCGCGACAGCGCACCTCGTCGGCCACGGTGCCGTCGACGGTCTTGTCGGCCAGCAACCGGGAGATGTTGGCGAGCAGGCGGATCGACTCGAGCAGGTTGCGCGCCAGCACCGGCAACATCACGTTGAGCTCGAAGTTGCCCGCAGCGCCGGCGAAAGCGATCGCGGCGTCGTTGCCGATCACCTGCGCCACGACCATGTGGGTGGCCTCCGGGATGACCGGGTTGACCTTGCCGGGCATGATGCTCGACCCCGGCTGCAGGTCGGGCAGGGCGATCTCGCCGAGGCCGGCGCGCGGGCCGGAGCTCATCCAGCGCAGGTCGTTGCAGATCTTGTGCAGCCCCACGGCGATCGTCCGGAGCTGACCGCTCGCCTCGACGAGGGCGTCGCGCGCGCCCTGCGCCTCGAAGTGGTCGCGCGCCTCGGTCAGCGGCAGGCCGGTCGTGCGAGCGACCTCGGCGATGACCGCGGCGGAGAAGCCGGGCGGGGTGTTGATGCCGGTGCCCACCGCCGTACCGCCCAGGGGCAGTTCGGCCAGCCGCGGGAGGGACGACTGCAGCCGCTCGATGCCGTAGCGGACCTGCGCGGCGTAGCCGCCGAACTCCTGGCCGAGCGTCACCGGTGTCGCGTCCATCAGGTGGGTGCGGCCGCTCTTGACCACCGTGGCCCACTGGTCGCGCTTGCGCTCCAGGCTCTGCGCGAGGTGGTCCAGCGCCGGGACGAGGTCGTTGACGACCGCCGAGGTCGCGGCGATGTGGATGCTGCTCGGGAAGACGTCGTTGCTCGACTGGCTGGCGTTGACGTGGTCGTTGGGGTGCACCGGCGCGCCGAGCCGCTCGGTGGCGAGGGTGGCGATGACCTCGTTGGTGTTCATGTTGCTGGAGGTGCCGCTGCCGGTCTGGAAGACGTCGATGGGGAAGTGTTCGTCGTACTGTCCGGTGGCGACCTCCTCGGCTGCCGCCTGGACGGCGTCGGCGATGTCCTGGGGCAGGACGCCGAGCTCGGCGTTGACCTTCGCGGCGGCGGCCTTGATGCGGGCGAGCGCCTCGATGTGCGCCCGCTCGATGCGCTGGCCACTGATCGGGAAGTTCTCGACCGCGCGCTGGGTCTGCGCCCGCCACTTGGCGTCGGCGGGCACCCGTACCTCGCCCATGCTGTCGTGCTCGATCCGCCACTCGCCGCCGCTGTTCGTCATGCGCCCAATCCTGCCAGCGCCCGTGTCCGGCCCGCCGTCGCGGTGCCCGGAGCCCAACCTCCGCCCTTACGTCAGGCGACGGGTGCGCACCCGCAGCGTGTGATGTCTGACGTATGGGTGGAGCGGCCTGCAACTCCGCCCTTACGTCAGTCGACGAGTGCGCACCCCCAGCGTGCCGCGACTGACGCAAGGGGGGAGGGGAGGGCGGCACTAACGTGATCACGTGGGCTCTGCGGGTGCGGCAGTACGCGGCCGGCTCAGGCTGGCGGGCGAGCGGGTGCGCGGCGGCCTCTGGTCGATCGTGCAGTGCTCGATCGCGGCCTCCGTCGCGTGGTACTTCTCCACCACGGTGCTCGACCACCCGCGCCCCTTCTTCGCCTGCGTGGCCGCCGTCGTGTGCCTCGGCGTGCGCGCCGCGCAGCGGCTCAGGCGCGTTGCCGAGCTGGCCGTCGGGGTCACCGTGGGGGTGGCCGTCGGTGACGCGCTCGTGGGCGTGATCGGCACCGGCACCTGGCAGATCGGCCTGGTCGTCGGCATCGCCCTGCTGCTGGCGCTCGCCCTCGACGGCGGCGCGCTCGTCACGGCGCAGGCCGGGCTGCAGGCGGTCTTCGTCGTCGCCCTGCCGCGGGTGCAAGGCGGCGACGTCGCACGATGGGAGGACGCGCTCGTCGGCGGCGCGACGGCGCTGGCCGTCGCCGCGCTCCTGCCCGCCGACCCCTGGGGCGCCGCCAAGCGCAGCGGCACCGAACTGCTGCGCGGCCTCGCCGGAGCCCTCCGCGAGTCGGCCGGAGCCCTCCGCGACCAGGATCCCGCTGCTGCGGCCTACGCCCTCGCCCGGGCGCGCGCCACCCAGCCGCTGCAGGACCGCTTCGTCGACGCCCTGCTCACGGGCCGCGACATCAGCCGGCTGTCCCCTCTGCGGCGCGACACGGGCGGCACCTGGCAGCGGCTGTCCCAGCTCTCCTCCGGGGTCGACCGGGCGACCCGCAACCTGCGCGTCCTCGTCCGCCGAGTGCTCTTCAGCGTCAACACCGGCGAGGACCTGCCTGCCTCGCTCGCCGACGCCACCGAGCAGCTCGCCCATGCGCTCGACCTGCTCGCGCAGCACCTCGATGGGCCCTACGACGACGTCATCGAACGCCTCGTCGCCCTCGCCTCTGCCCTGGATCCCGTCGAGCTGGGCACCGACGGCCTGTCCGCGTCGGTGGTCGTCGCGCAGCTGCGGTCCGCCCTGGTCGACCTGCTCGAAGGCACCGGCGTCTCGCCAGAGCGCGCCCGGGCCGTGCTGCCGCCCCTGCGCTGACCCGCTCGCCCCTAGAGTCCCTGCGAACGCACGACTGGGCACGAGTAGGGGACGTATGCAGGACTGGCAGCTGGACGTGCAACACGTCTCGAAGCGCTTCGGCGACACGGTCGCGCTGGACGACCTGTCCTTCACGGTCGAGCCCGGGGAGCTCTTCGGCTTCGTCGGCAGCAACGGCGCCGGCAAGAGCACGACCATGCGCATCGCCCTGGGCATGCTGGCCGCTGACGCGGGACAGATCCTGCTCGGCGGCAAGCCCGTCGATCTCGCCGTACGACGGCAGATCGGCTACATGCCGGAGCAGCGCGCGCTCTACCCGAAGATGCGGGTCGGCGACCACCTTGACTACCTCGTGCGGCTGCACGGCTTCGACCGGTCCGAGGCGCGTACGGCGGTGGCCTACTGGACCGAGCGACTCGACATCGCCCACCGGGTGAACGACAGGATCAACACCTTGAGCCTGGGCAACCAGCAGCGCGTACAGCTGGCCGCAGCCCTCGTGCACAACCCCCGGCTGCTCATCCTCGACGAGCCGTTCTCCGGACTCGACCCAGTCGCCGTCGACGTCATGTCGGCGGTCCTGCGCGAGCGCGCCGCACTCGGGATGCCGGTCATCTTCTCCAGTCACCAGCTCGACCTCGTGCAGCGGCTCTGCGACCGGGTCGGCATCATCAGCAAGGGCCAGATGCGCGCTCTCGGCACGGTCGACGAGCTGCGCGCCGGTGGCGCGGCGCAGCTCGTGGTGCGAGCGCCCGAGGCGAAGAAGGGCTGGGCCAGCAGGCTGCGCGGGGTGACAGTGATCAGCCACGAACCCGGTCGCACCGTCCTGGCGCTGGCCCAGGGCGCCGACGAGCAGCGGGTCCTCGCGGCTGCCCTGCGCACCGGTCCGGTCCGCGAGTTCGCTCTGCACCGGCCTTCGCTGACCGAGCTCTTCCGCGAGGTGGTGGCCGCATGAGCGCCCCGAGCCAGGCAGAGCCGCACGCGATGCGCGCCGTCACGGCGATCCGGATGGTGGCGGTCCGCGAGATCCGCACCCGGGTGATGACCCGCGCCTTTGTGATCGGCAACGCCGTTTTCATCGCCCTGATCATCGGCGCCCTCGCCCTGACCGCCGCGCTGCAGGACGACCCCAACACGCCGGTCAAGGTCGGGGTCGTGGGCACGGCGGCAGAGCTCGGGCCGGCGCTGACGGCCGCCGGTCGGTCACTCGACACCCGGATCGCCCTGCGACCGCTGACGAGTGGTGCGGCAGCGGCTGCCCTGAGCGACGACAAGGTCAAGGTGGTCCTCGAGCCTCGGGGCGAGGGCTTCCTGGCGCGGGCCGACAAGCGACTGAGTCCCGGACTGCAGGCGGTGCTCACGTCGGCCGTGCAGCAGCGCGCCGCCGCGCAGGCCCTGCGCGCGCAGGGCGTCGACCCGGCGGCGGTCGCCCGCGCCGCGGCCAGGAGCACGCTCACGGTGCAGTTTCTGCAGCCACCGAAGAAGGACGCCGATCAGCGCACCGCCATCGCCTTCGCCGTGGTGAGCCTGCTCTACCTGCAGCTGATCGGCAACGGGATGGCGGTCGCCACCGGCGTGGTGGAGGAGAAGACCTCACGTCTTGTGGAGCTGCTGCTCGCCGCGATCAAGCCACTGCACCTGTTGACCGGCAAGGTGGTGGGCATCGGCATGGTCGGACTCATGCAGCTTGCGGCGTACGGCGTCGTCGGCTTGGGCGCAGCAGCAGGTGCGGGCTTGCTGGACCTCACCTCCGCTGCCGTGGTCGCCTTCATCAGCACCCTCGGGTGGTACGTCCTCGGTTACCTGTTCCTCGGCGTCCTCTATGCCGCTGCCGGGTCGCTGGTCTCCAAACAGGAGGAGGTCGCGAGCGCCACGGCTCCGCTATCGGTGCTGGTGATTGCGATGTTCGCGGTGGCGCAGGCGAGCGTCTCCGACCCGAGCGGCAACCTCAGCAACATCATGTCGTGGATCCCGCCGTTCTCGGCGATCCTCATGCCGCTGCGCATCGCGGCCGGCGTGACGACGCCGGTGCAGGTCGTGGGTACGGCGTTGCTCATGCTGGCGACGTCCACGGTGCTCGCCCTGCTGGCCGGCAAGGTCTACCAGGCGTCGATCTTGCGCACCGGCAAGGGCTTGCCCTGGCGCGGCCGCCGCGCCCGCCCCGTAACCCCCGCCTGACCCTGACCGACCCTGCCCTCGCTGCGGGCCGCCGCCCCTGTCCGCGGCCTGCCCCTGCCTTGGTGATCACCGCCGAACGGTGAGCGTGGCCCGGACGCCGTCGCGGCGGTGATCACGGAGGACGCCGCCCGCCGCTGCCCCTGCCCGCGGCCTGCCCCCTGCCCCCTGCCCCCTGCCTTCGTGATCACCGCCGACGGGTGAGCGTGGCCCGGACGCCAGTACGGCGGTGATCACGGAGGACGCCGCCCGCCGAAGCGATCACCGCCGAACGGTGAGCATGGCCCGGACGCCGGCCCGGCGGTGATCACGGCAGAACCGGCGGCGGGGACCCCGGCGGTGATCACCAACGGCGGGACGGCAGGCTGGCGGCATGCGCATCGCGACCTGGAACGTCAACAGCGCCAAGGCGCGCCAGCCCCGGCTGCTCGCCTGGCTCGAGCAGCGCCAGCCCGACGTCGTCCTCCTGCAGGAGACCAAGCTGGCCGACGAGGCCTGGCCGGAGCAGGCGTACGCCGACGCCGGTTATGCCTCTGCCCACCACGGCACCGGCCGCTGGAACGGCGTCGCCATCTTGTCCAAAGTCGGGCTCGACGACGTGACGCGCGACGTCCCCGGGCAGGTTGCCTTCGACGGCGCCATGGAGGGCCGGGCCATCGGCGCGACCTGCGGCGGGCTCCGGCTGTGGTCGCTCTACGTGCCCAACGGCCGAGGCGTGGGTACGCCGCACTTCGCCTACAAGCTGGGCTTTCTCGAGCAGCTGCAGCAGGTCGTCGCTACCGAGTCTCACCAGCCGTTCGGGCTGCTCGGCGATTTCAACGTCGCGCCTGCCGACGACGACGTCTGGGACATCTCGCTGTTCGCCGAGTCGACCCACGTCACGCCCCAGGAGCGCCAGGCCGTCACCGCGTTGAACCTGCACGACCTGCCGCCACGCGCGTCAGCCGACCCGGAGGACGCGCGTCCGGCGTACACGTTCTGGGAGATGCGGATGCTGGGCTTCCAGAAGGGGCGCGGCATGCGGATCGACCTCGCGCTGGTCAACGACGCGCTGCGCGCGCGGGTCAGCGACGTCTGGGTGGACCGGGACGCGCGCAAGGGCGAGGGCCCGTCCGACCATGCGCCGCTGGTCGTCGACCTCGACTGAAGCCGACCTCGGTCAGCGCGGCGCGGCGTGCTCGAAGTCGATCGAGGAGTAGGCCCGCAGCTTGGTGAGCCGGTGCTGTGAAGTCACCCGGCGGATCGTCCCTGACTTGGAGCGCATGACGAGCGACTCGGTGGTCGCGCCGCCGCCGCGGTAGCGCACGCCGTGCACCAGCTCGCCGTCGGTGATGCCGGTGGCGACGAAGAAGACGTTGTCGCTGCGCACCAGGTCGTCGGTGTGCAGGATCGCGTCGAGGTCGAGGCCCGCCGCGGCCGCGTTGGCAAACTCGCTGTCCTTTTGCGGCCAGAGCTTGCCCTGGATGGTGCCGCCCAGGCACTTCACGGCGCAGGCCGTGATGATGCCCTCGGGGGTGCCGCCGATACCGAGCAGCAGGTCGACTCCGGTGCCCTCGCTGCAGGCCATCACCGCACCGGCGACGTCGCCGTCAGAGATGAACGTGATCCGGGCTCCGGCCTCGCGAACCTGCCGCACCAGCTCGTCGTGGCGGGGCCGGTCGAGGATGCAGACGGTGACGTCCTCCGGCGCGCAGCCCTTGGCCTTGGCGACGGCCGCCACGTTGTACGCCGGCGGCGCGGAGATGTCGACGGTGTCGGCGGCCTCGGCTCCCGTCACCAGCTTCTCCATGTAGAAGACCGCCGACGGGTCGTACATCGTCCCGCGCTCGGCCACCGCCATCACCGCGATCGCGTTGGGCATCCCCTTGGCCATCAGCGTCGTGCCGTCGATCGGGTCGACGGCCACGTCGCAGTCAGGGCCGTCGCCGTTGCCGACCTGCTCGCCGTTGAAGAGCATCGGCGCTTCGTCCTTCTCGCCCTCGCCGATCACCACGATCCCGTTCATCGAGACCGTGCCGATGAGCTGGCGCATCGCGTCGACGGCGGCGCCGTCACCGCCGAGTTTGTCGCCGCGACCCACCCAGCGGCCGGCAGCCATCGCCGCGGCCTCGGTGACCCGGACCAGCTCGAGGGCGAGGTTGCGGTCAGGAGCCTCGGGACTGTGGGTCGGGGAGCTCATGGGGCGAACCTTAGCCAGCGCGGCGGCATCGCACACCTGCGGCGCACCGCCTGCGGCCCGGATGGCACAGTGGGCCGGTGGCTCGCCGTGACTACGACCCCGCCGAGCTCGGCCGCGCGGTCTACCCGCTGCTGACCAGCGTCGTCGTACCCCGTCCGATCGCCTGGGTCTCGACCCGGTCCGCCGATGGCGTCGACAACTTGGCGCCCCACTCGTTCTTCACGATCGCCGGGATCGACCCGCCGGTGGTGCAGTTCACGTCAGTCGGGGCCAAGGACAGCCTGCGCAACGCGATCGCCACCGGAGAGTTCGTCGTCAGCCTGTGCACCGAGGAGCTGATGGAGCAGGTCAACCTGACCGGCACCGACTACCCGCCGGACATCTCCGAGTTCGACGCCGTCGGGCTGACCCGCGAGCCCAGCCGCACCGTCGCGCCGTGCCGGGTGGCGGAGTCACCGGTGGCCATGGAGTGCCGGCTGGTCGGCACGCAGGTGTTCGGTGAGTGCACCGTCGTGTTCGGGCAGGTGCTGCACCTCGCGGTGGACGAGGACGTGCTGCGCGACGACCGCCCCGAGATCGAGCTGCTGCGGCCTGTCGCCCGGCTCGGCGCGCAGGAGTGGTCCACCATCGGGTCGGTGACCAGCCGTCGGCGCATCCCCTTCGCGGAGGCCAGCGCGTGACCGTCCGGGCCCCGGCGAGCACCCGCGACGGGCTGCTCGAGGCGGCGCGCGAGGTCTTCAGCGGGTCGGGGTTCGTTGAGGCCTCGATCGCCGATGTCGTGTCACGCGCCGGAGCCAGCGTGGGCAGCCTCTACCACCACTTCGGCGGCAAAGCCGAGCTCTACCTCGCGCTGTTCGAGGACTACCAGGAGCGCCAGGAGGCCAGGGCGGCAGCCGCCGTACGCGCGGCGCGGCAGGCCGGCCAGGCCGACCCCGTACGGCTCTTCCTCGAAGGCTCGCGGGCCTACCTGCAGGGCTGCTGGACCGAGCGTGACCTGACCCGGCTGTTCCTCGCCGGCGGTGGCCCGCCGGGCTTCTCCCTGCAGGCCCGGCGCCGCTACCAGTCGTGGACCGCACGCAACGCGACGCTGCTGCAGGTCGACAGCGCCAAGCCGTGGAGTGCTCCACTGGTGCTCGTGCTCACCACTGCCATCAGCGAGGCCGGCCACGAGGTCGCGGTCTGCCCCGACGAGGCCGCCGCCACCCGGTTGTCCGACGACGTCCTGCTGCTGCTCGGCCGGATCGCGGGCGTGCCGTGACCCTCTTCGACGACGAGCCGGTCCGCCAGCTGCCCCGCAGTGGCGCCGACTGGGAGACCCACCGCCAGCACCGCCACCCGCAGAGCGGGCCACCCAGCGACGAGGTCGGCGTGCTCGCGCTGTCGTCGTTCGTCCTGGCCCGTACGGCGGAGGTCGTCGTCGCCGTCCGCGGGATCACCGCCTACTCCGACGGGTTGCACCTCGCGGTCGTCGTGCTGTTCGCCGACGAGACGCGGACCGAGGACCTCGCCTATTCGCTGCAGGAGTACAGCCGCAGCCCGGGGCGCTTCCGCTTCGGCGTCGCCTTCTCCGACGGTCGGCAGGGCACGTCCGGCAGTCGTGACAGCCCCGACGTCGAGCGGTTGACCGACGGCGTCCAGCTGATGCTGCTCGGGTCGGCGCACTCGGGCCTGCAGTGGACCGGCGACTACTGGCTGCATCCCGTCCCGCCAGCCGGGCCGCTCGTCGTCGGCTGCCGCTGGCCTGACCGTGGCATTCCCGAGACGCTCGTGCAGATCGACCCGGCGCCGCTGATCGCGGCCGCTGCCTCGTCGCGCCCGGTCTGGGACAGCGCGGAGTGACCGCGCACGACCACCTGCTCGCGCGGCGCGAGGACTACCCCATCCTGGCCCGCTCGACCTACCTGTCCTCGCACACGCTGGGGGCCATGCACCGTCGTACGCCGGAGCGGTTGGCCGAGTTCGCCCGGCTGTGGGGCGAGCTCGGCGTCGTGGCCTGGGAGGACTGGGCGAGCGAGGTGTGGCGGGTCGCCGACCTCGTGGGCAGCCTGGTCGGCGCGCCCCCAGGGACGACGGTGATGCGTCAGAGCGTGGCCGACCTGCTCGGTGACGTGCTGTCGTGCTTTGACTGGAACGGCCCGCGCAACCGGGTCGTCACGTCGTCGCTCGAGTGGCCGGGCAGCCTCAACACCTGGTCGCAGGTGGGCCGGCTCGGCGGCGAGGCCGTCGTCGTGCCCGGCGAGCCGGACGGCATGACGCTGGACGTGCAGCGGATGGTCGAGGCCATCGACGAGCGGACCGCCCTGGTCGAGTGCTCGCACGTGCTGTTCCGGACCTCGACGGTCGTCGACGTCGCGCCGCTGGTGCAGCGCGCCCACGAGGTCGGCGCCGTCGTGATGATCGACGGCTACCAAGCCGCCGGGACGCTCCCCGTCGACGTGGTCGCCCTCGGCTGCGACATCTACGTCGGCGGTTCGGTGAAGTACCTCTCCGGTGGCCCCGGCAACGGCTGGATGTACGTCGCCAGGCAGGTCGAGCTCGAGCCCGTCACCACCGGCTGGTTCGGGCACGCCCGGCCCTTCGACTTCGACCCTGCGCTGGCCTACGGTCCGGGAGTCAGCAGGTTCCGCGGTGGCACCCCCGGGGTGCCCGCGGCTTACGCCGCCGCTCCGGCGTACGAAGCCCTGGTCGAGATCGGCCTGCCGATGATCCGCGAGCGGTCGCTGTCGATGAGCCAGCCGCTGCTGGAGTCGGCGCTGGAGCGCGGCTTCACCGTGCGCTCGCCGCACGACCCGGAGCAGCGGGGCGGGCACGTGACGCTTGACGTCCCGGACGCCGCGCGGCGCACCCAGCAGCTGATCGACCGCGGCTTCGTCGTCGACCATCGGCCGGGCGTCGGCATCCGGCTGTCGATGCACTTCTACAACGGCCTCGACGAGGGGCTCGCCTGCCTCGCCGCGCTCAGTGAACTGGTCGCCGGCGCCTAGGTGGCCGACACTGGAGGGGTGAGCGAGCCGGCCCCGACGGGCAAGAAGAAGCGCGGTTTCGAGTCGGCGGCTGACATGGTCCGCTCCCTGGGCCTGGTGCTCGTCATCGTCGTCGTCGCGTTCTTCCTCGCGCAGCCGCCCGAGAGCGACAAGCGGGCCGTGCGGGTGGTCGACCCGGCCGGTGACATCCGCTCCTTCGCCCAGGTGCACCCCGACGTGCCGGTGCCCACCATGACCCCGACCGGGTGGCGGGCCACGGTCGCCGACTCCGGCCGCGACCAGCTGCGAGTCGGCTGGGTGACGCCCGCCGGGACCTACGTGGAGTACGCCGCGAGCACCGCGCCGGCGCAGGAGTTCGTGCGCGAGTTCACCGGTGAGGCCCCCGAGGTCGGCACCGTCGATGTCGCCGGCGTCGCCTGGGCGGAGCACCGCGAGGCCGAGAGCACCTCGCTGGTGCTCAGCGCCGGGGGATCGACCGTGATCGTGGGGACGCTGCGCTCCAACGCCTCGGTCGCCGACCTACGCCTGCTCGCCGGCGCGCTCACCCGCTAGCGCCGCATCGAGTCGCTGCTTGGCGTTGTCGAGCCAGCCCTGGCAGGTGGCGGCCA
>JANPHZ010000076.1:0-3111 GCA_031424715.1 Frankiaceae bacterium | reverse complement strand
GCCTACCGAAGCACGCCCAGCAGGAAGAGCAGCAGGAGCGAGACGGCAACGGACAGCAGCAGGCTGGGCAGGCAGCCGAGGCGGTTCGAGAAGAAGAAGAACATGACGACCCCCTACCCCCGTATGACCGGCTTCACCGGTGGTGTGCTGCGGTAGACACGTGGCCGTGACCGAGGTGATCGTCCGCCGAATCCGGCCCGAGGAGTACGCCGACGTCGGCGAGCTCACCGTGCGGGTCTACCGCGACGAGGGCTACGGCTCGCCGTCGTACGAGCCCGTGCTGCGCGATGTGGCGTCGCGCGATCGCGACGCCCTGGTGCTGGTCGCCGAGCTGGCCGACGACGTCGTCGGGGCCGTCGCCCTCGCGACCGGTGGCGGCCCGTGGGCGGAGCAATCAGCGCACGGTGAGGCCGAGATGCGGATGCTGGCCGTGCGCCCAACGGCCAGAGGGGCAGGGGTCGGCCGGTCGCTGGTGGAGGCCTGCATCGCCGGAGCGCGCCAGCAGGGCTGCACCGTGCTGCGGCTGTCGACAGAGCCGACGATGCATGCGGCGCACCGGATCTACGAGCGACTGGGCTTCCAGCGCGTGCCCGAGCGTGACTGGGAACCGGCTCCGGGGGTCCCGTTGCTGGCCTACGAGCTGGCGCTCGCTTAGGCGACGAGCCCGAGGCGCCGGAGCTCGACGGTGAGGTCGTGCGGGCTGGTGCTCGCGGCCATCGCGGCCTCCAGCGTGATGAGGCCGTCGCGGATGAACGACACCAGGTGCTGGTCGAACGTCTGCATGCCGTAGTAACCACCCTCGCTGATGAGCTGCGAGATGGTGGAGGTCTTGTCGGGGTCGATGATGGCGTCGGCGATCCGGCCGGTGTTGACCGCGATCTCCATCACGACGCAGCGACCTTCGCCATCGGCGCGCGGCACAAGGCGCTGGCAGATGATGCCTCGCAGGGCACCAGCAAGGGCGAGGCGCACCTGCTTCTGCTCGTGCGGCGGGAAGAAGTCGATGACCCGGTTGATGGTCTCGGCCGCGTCGGTGGTGTGCAGCGTGGACATGACGAAGTGGCCGGTCTCGGCGGCGGCGAGGCCTGCCTTTACGGTCTCGTGGTCACGCATCTCGCCGACGAGGATGACATCGGGGTCTTGGCGCATCGCGGCGCGCATCGCGGTGACGAAGTCCTCGGTGTCGACGCGGACCTCGCGCTGGTTGACCATCGCCATCTTGTCGAAGTGCAGCACCTCGATGGGGTCCTCGATCGTGACGACGTGGACCTCCTTGTTGGTGTTGATGTGGTCGATCATCCCGGCCAGCGTGGTGGTCTTGCCGGACCCGGTCGGGCCGGTGACGAGCACCAGGCCGCGCGGCTCCATGGCGAGCGACTGCAGCACCGCGGGCAGCCCCAGCTCGGACAGCGGGATGGCGCCGACGCTGACGCGGCGGAAGACCAGGCCACACGACCCCCGGGAGCGGAAGGCGTTGACGCGGAACCGGCCAACACCCGACAGCGAGTAGGCGAAGTCGGCCTCGTTGCTGCGGTGGAACTCGTCCACCAGGTCCTCGCGCAGCACCTCGGTCACCATCTGCATGGTGTCGGCGGCGGTGAGGTCTCGGGTCTGCAGCTTGCGCAGCCGGCCGTCGATCCGCACCCGCGGCGGGCTACCGACCTTGCAGTGCAGGTCGGATCCGCCGCAGTCGACGAGCGCGCGCAGGAAGGGCTCGATGGTGGTGGTCACAGGTGTTGCTTCGGCGTGATGCGCGCCGGGCTTGACCCATCCGGCGCAACAGACGCCCTCGAGCCAGCGTCAGTCGACCTGGGCGATCAGGTCGCCCTCCTGGACGACGCTGCCCTCGGCGACCAGTGCGCTGACCGTGCCGTCGTTCTCGGCCAGCACGGGGATCTCCATCTTCATGGACTCCAGGATGACCAGGGTGTCCCCCTCCGCCACCGTGTCACCGTCAGCGACGACGACCTTCCAGACGTTCGCCACCATCTCCGCCCGCACCTCAGCCATGAGCGGACCCTAGCGGGTCAACCTGGCCATCCAGGCCTCGATCTCCGACGACGCCCTCGGCAGGCCAGCCGACAGGTTGCGACAGCCGTCCTCGGTCACGACCACGTCGTCCTCGATCCGCACGCCGATGCCGCGCAGGTCAGCCGGCACGGTCAGGTCGTCCGGCTGGAAGTAGAGCCCCGGCTCGACCGTCAGGACGTGCCCCACCTGCAGCGAGCCCTTGCGGTAGTGCTCCTCCCGCGCCTTGGCACAGTCGTGGACGTCGATGCCGAGCATGTGGCTGGTGCCGTGCAGCGTGTAGCGCCGGTAGGTCTGCTGGTCCTCGGCCAGGGAGGCCTCGGCGTCGGCGAGGACACCCATCCGCTCGAGGCCGTGGGCCAGCACCCGCATCGCCGCGCGGTGCGGCTCGAGAAAGCCCGCGCCCGGCCGGCAGGCCGCGATACCGGCCTCCTGCGCGGCGAAGACCAGGTCGTAGACCTCGCGCTGGCGGGGCGTGAAGGTCCCGTTGACCGGCAGCGTCCGGGTGACGTCGGCGGTGTAGAGCTCGCGACCCTCGACCCCCATGTCCAGCAGCACCAGGTCGCCATCGCGGACCGGGCCGTCGTTGTCGGTCCAGTGCAGGACGCACGCGTGCGTCCCGGCGGCGCAGATCGAGCCGTAGCCGACGTCGTTGCCGTCAACCCGGGCGCGCAGTCCGAAGACCCCCTCGATCCACCGCTCGCTGGTCTCCTTGGCCTGCGCCAGCTGTCGTACGACGTCTTCGAAACCCGCCACCGTCGCGTCGACGGCCTCCTGCAGCTGGCCGATCTCGTGCTCGTCCTTGACGAGCCGCAGCTCGGCGAGGAAGGACCTGAGCTCGGCGTCCGGCTCCTCCTCGGCGGTGAACAGTGCCTCGACCCGGCTGTCGTAGCCGCGTACGACGCGGGCGGCGGAGCCCTCCAGCTTGTCGAGCTCCTCGAGCGGGCGGGTGGGGATCCCCAGCAGGGCCGACGTCCCGGCCAGGCTCGGTCGGGGGCCGACCCACAGCTCGCCGTAGACCCGGTCGGTGAAGAACGCCGGCGTCGCCCGATCCATCACCGGAGCCTGGTAGAGCACCGCCTC
>JANPHZ010000075.1:0-4016 GCA_031424715.1 Frankiaceae bacterium | reverse complement strand
CGCGTGAGCTGGCCGAGCTGCCAGCGGTCGCCACGGTGCGCGCCGTCGAGATCGGCGGCCGTGGCCCCGCAGACGACCTCGAGCTGGTGCCGCTGCTGCCCGAGGTCACCGGAGAAGCGCAGTGAGCGCGGTCGTGCGCCTCGCCGTCGCCCCGGACATGCCGGCCGCGTACGCCGTGCGCCACGACGTCTTCGTCGTCGGGCAGGGCGTGCCCGTCGACCTCGAGCGCGACGAGCTGGACGCGACGGCCCTGCACGCGGTGGCGCTCGAGGACGGCGCCGCCGTGGCCACCGGCCGCCTGGTCGATGGCCGGATCGACGAGCAGGGTCAACTCGTCGCGGGCACGCCCGGAACGGTCGGGACGATCGGGCGGATGGCCGTCGCGGCGGACCAGCGCGGGCGGGGCCTGGGTCGAGCGGTCCTTGACCTGCTGGTCGAGATCGCAGCCGCGCGCGGCCTGCCTGCGGTCGAGCTGCACGCCCAGCTGCACGCCCGCGCCTTCTACGAGCGGGCCGGCTTCTCGCCGTTCGGCGAGGTCTACCTCGAGGCCGGCATCGAGCACCTGGCCATGCGCCGCGTGCTCTAGATCCAGCCGAGCTCGCTGAACTCCGGGAAGCCCTGCCAGTAGAGCCCCCAGCCGCCGATGAGCAGCGCGGTCAGGCCGTACGACGCCAGCAGCAGCGAGCTGCCCCGGCGCCAGCCCCATGCCGCGAAACCGAGCGAGACGACGAGCGAGAACAGCGCCGTCTGCCCCTCGATGCCGTTGGTCGCCGTGGTGATCCCGAACAGGACCGCCAGGGGCCAGCGCCAAAGGCTGGTCACCGGCCGGTCGGACAGCGCCGCCGCCAGCGCTGCCACGACGAGGAAGAGGCCGCCGTACCAGAGATAGTGACCGACGACCTCGTCCCACAGGTAGGTCGGCTGCTCCTTGCCCAGGGCGTTGCTGATGCTGTTGGCGGCCAGGTGGATCCCGTGCCCCTGCACGTAGGCGATGGCCCCGACGCCGGCCAGCACCCACGTGCGCCGGCTCGCTCCTGCGGCGAGCAGACCCGCCAAGGCGCACCCCAGCACGGCGTACGGCGTGAGGAGGTCGATCCAGTCCTGCCACTCGGTGCCGTATCCGAGCCGGCCCAGCGGTCCGAAGATCGTGCCGACGTGGTGACCGACGATGACGGCGATGGCGCAGCCAGCCAGCCACCGCCCGGTCGTCGGAGTGGCGGGGCTGGAGGTGGTCAGGGGCCCATGATCTGCTGACCTCGGGATGAGCGGTGCGACACGCCGGCGTGGCGCACCGCCGACTCCGAGATCAGCGCGGGGCGCGCTCGTCGGGCGCGCCTGGCCGGTGATGTCGCCCCGCCGTGGCACGATCTGAGACCTGCACGGCACGGCCCGCCTTCCCCTCGGACCGTACGCAGCGTTGTCGTCGGCGTACCCCTGGGAGAAGCACCGTGAGTGACTCGTTCGTGCACCTGCACGTGCACACCGAGTACTCCATGCTCGACGGGGCGGCGCGGCTGGACGACCTGTTCGCCAAGACCGCCGAGCTCGGCATGCCGGCCCTGGCGATGACCGACCACGGCAACGTCTTCGGGGCCTACGACTTCTGGAAGAAGGCCACGGCCCACGGGGTCAAGCCGATCATCGGCACCGAGGCCTACGTCGCGCCGGGCAGCCGGTTCGACAAGACCCGGGTGCGCTGGGGCGACGGCGGCGAGGACGACGTGTCGGGCGGCGGTGCCTACACGCACATGACGATGCTCGCCACCAGCACCGAGGGCATGCACCGGCTGTTCACGCTGAGCAGCTTGGCCAGCCTCGAGGGCTACTACTACAAGCCGCGGATGGACAAGGAGCTGCTCGCCGAGCACGTGCGGCCCAACGTCGACCTGATCGCGACGACCGGCTGCCCCGGTGGTGAGGTCCAGACCTACCTGCGGCTGGGGCAGTACGACAAGGCCAAGCGCAGCGCCGGCGAGTTCCGCGACATCTTCGGCGCCGACAACTTCTTCTGCGAGCTGATGGACCACGGCTTGCCGGTCGAGCGACGGGTGCAGAAGGACTTGATCCGGCTCGCCCGCGAGCTGGCGATCCCCTTCGTCGCCACCAACGACCTGCACTACACGGCGCCCGAGGATGCCCGCGCCCACGAGGTGCTGCTGTGCGTCCAGTCCGGCAAGACGCTGGCCGACCCCAACCGCTTCAAGTTCGACGCGCAGGACTTCTACCTCAAGAGCCCGCGCGAGATGCGCGAGCTGTGGTCGGAGTTCCCCGAGGCCTGCGACAACACGCTGGCCATCGCCGAGCGGTGCGAGATGACCTTCAACGAGGGCGCCGACCTGATGCCCCGGGTCGACGTGCCCGACGGCTACACCGAGCAGACCTGGCTGCGCGAGCAGGTCCACGCCGGGCTGCGCGAGCGCTTCTCTGCCAGGGCGCAGCCGGTCCCCGAGGCGCACCGGGTGCAGGCCGACTACGAGGTCGACGTCATCTGCGCGATGGGCTTCCCCGGTTACTTCCTCGTCACCGCCGACCTATGCCGCTACGCCAAGCAGAGCGGGATCCGGGTCGGTCCCGGTCGCGGCTCGGCGGCGGGCAGCCTGGTCGCCTACGCGCTGCGGATCACCGACCTCGACCCGATCGAGCACAAGCTGCTCTTCGAGCGCTTCCTCAACCCCGAGCGCATCTCGATGCCCGACATCGACCTCGACTTCGACGAGCGCCGGCGCGGCGACATGATCCGCTACGCCACCGAGAAGTACGGCGAGGAGCGGGTCAGCCAGATCATCACCTACAGCACCATCAAGGCGAAGGCGGCCATCAAGGACTCCAGCCGGGTGCTCGGCTACCCGTTCGCGATGGGCGACAAGATCACCAAGGCGCTGCCGGCTGCGGTGATGGGCAAGGACATCCCGCTGGCGGGCATCTTCGACCCCAGCCACAAGCGCTACGGCGAGGCCGGCGAGTTCCGCGCGCTCTACGAGTCCGACCCCGACGTGAAGTCGGTCGTCGACACCGCGCGCGGGCTCGAGGGGCTCAAGCGCCAATGGGGCGTGCACGCGGCCGGCGTCATCCTGTGCCGTGAGCCGCTGCTCGACGTGATCCCGATCCACCGGCGCGACTCCGACGGCGCGATCATCACCCAGTTCGACATGGGCGCGTGCGAGTCGCTGGGCCTGCTCAAGATGGACTTCCTCGGCCTGCGCAACCTGACGGTCCTCGACGACTGCCTCCAGCACATCCAGGACAACAGGCACGAGACGGTGGTCCTGGAGACCCTCACCCTCGACGACGCCAAGACCTACGAGCTGCTCACCCGCGGCGACACGCTCGGGGTCTTCCAGCTCGACGGCGGCCCGATGCGCTCGCTGCTGCGCTCGATGCAGCCCGACTCGTTCGAGTCGATCTCGGCTGTGCTCGCGCTCTACCGGCCCGGCCCGATGGGGGCCAACGCCCACAACGACTACGCCGACCGCAAGACCGGGCGCAAGCCCGTCGTCCCCATCCACCCGGAGCTGGCCGAGCCCCTCGAGGAGATCCTGGGCGACACCTACGGGCTGATCGTCTACCAGGAGCAGGTCATGGCGATCGCGCAGCGGCTGGCGGGCTACACGCTCGGCGCCGCCGACCTGCTGCGCCGCGCGATGGGCAAGAAGAAGAAGGAGATCCTCGACAAGGAGTACATCCCGTTCTCGGACGGGATGAAGGCCAACGGCTTCTCCGAGCAGGCGATCAAGACGCTGTGGGACATCCTGGTCCCCTTCTCCGACTACGCCTTCAACCGGGCGCACACCGCCGGCTACGGGCTGGTGTCCTACTGGACGGCCTACCTCAAGGCCAACTTCCCGGCTGAGTACATGGCCGCGCTGCTCACCAGCGTCAAGGACGACAAGGACAAGAGCGCGCTCTACCTCGCCGAGTGCCGGCGGATGGGCATCAAGGTGCTGCCGCCCGACGTCAACGACTCCGACAGCGACTTCACCCCGCGCGGCACCGACATCCGCTTCGGCCTGTCGGCG
>JANPHZ010000074.1:0-1994 GCA_031424715.1 Frankiaceae bacterium | reverse complement strand
GCCATGTCGACCACGGTGAGCCCGCAGAGCGCACCTGAGTGCCTGGCCGCGGCAACCTGTGGACGAGGGCGCTAGCTGGGGAAGCCTTCGGCGCCGACGGCCAGGCCGACGACGTCGTACTCCTGGATGACGTCGGGATCGTGACCGAGCAGCTGGGTGACCGCGGACGGCGAGGAGCGGAAGCGCTCCAGGAACTCCGCGCGCGCCGCCTCGCTGGCCCAGACGTAGACGCCGGCGAAGAAGCCGCCGTCGACCATCTGCCAGGTCTTCCAGTGCAGCCCCGCCATGCCGGTGAAGCGCGCCACCGACTCGGTGCGCACGTAGTCGCGCAGCTGGGCGTTGACGGCCGCGGGCGCGTCGGTGAGCGCCCAGCGGATCGTCAGGCCGTACATCACGCGGCCCGGCGGGTCGGCGCCGCGAGCGCCTCGAGCCAGCGGGTGAGCAGGCGTACGCCGTAGCCGGTGCCGCCCTTGGTCAGCTCGTCGGCATCGGCGTCGGAGCGGCCCGTCCCGGCGATGTCGAAGTGGGCCCACGGGATGCCGCCGGCGAACTCGCGCAGGAACAGCGCCGCGGTGATCGAGCCGCCGCCGAGCTTGAGCTTGGGCTGGCCGATGTTGCGCAGGTCGGCGATCGGCGAGTCGAGCGCGTGCCGGTAGTCCTCGACGAGCGGCATCCGCCACGCGCGCTCGCCCGACGCCTCGGCGGCCGCCAGCAGCTGCGCCGCCAGCGCGTCGTCGGAGGCGAACATCCCGGCCGTCTTCTTGCCGAGCGCGACCGGCATCGCGCCGGTCAGCGTGGCGATGTCGATGATGACGTCGGCCTTGAGATCCGTTGCGGCGTAAGCGATTCCGTCGGCGAGGACGAGCCGGCCCTCGGCGTCGGTGTTGAGCACCTCGACGGTCGTGCCGCCGTACTGCCGGAGCACGTCGCCGGGCCGGGTCGCGGTGCCGCTCGGCATGTTCTCGGCGGCGCAGACCAGGCCGGTGACCTTGATCGGCAGCTTGAGGTCGGCGATCGCGCGCAGGGTGCCGAGCACCGCGGCGCCGCCACCCATGTCGGTCTTCATCGTCAGCATGCCGGCGGTGGGCTTGATCGACAGGCCACCGGTGTCGAAGGTGATGCCCTTGCCGACCAGCACGACGTGGGTCTTGCCGCCCCCGTCATAGGTCGCCTCGATCAGCCGCGGCGGGCGGGTCGAGCCCTGCCCGACGCCGACGATGCCGCCGAAGCCCTGCTTGGCGAGCTCCTTCTCGTCGCGGACCCGGACGGTGAGGCCCTTGAGCAGCTTCTGCGCTTCCTTCGCCAGCCACTGCGGGGTCTTGACCAGCGAGGGCGTGTTGACGAGGTCGCGCGCCGCGGCGGTCGCGCGCGCCACCGTGATGGCGCGGTCGAGCCCGGGCTGCAGCGCCTTGGTGTTGCCGGCGACGAGCGTGATGGTCTGCAGCTCGCGCGGCTTGGGCTCGCGCTTCTCACTAAAGCCGTACGACGCCAAGAGCAAACCCTCGGCGAGCGCCCTGATCGCGGTCGCGTCGAGGGAGGCGTGGCGCAGGTCGACGACCAGGCTGGCAGCACCGGAAGCCTTGCGAGCCAGGGCCGCACCGGCCTTGCGCAGCGCCTCGGAGCCCCCGTCGCCGATGCCGGCGATGAGCACCCGCTCGAGGGTGCCCTCGGGCTGCGGCACCGACACGACCTCGCCGGGCTTGCCCTTGGCCTGGTCGCGGGTGAGGGCGACCTCGACCGGGGCGGGCGGGGTGCCGAGCACCTCGACACCGTCTTCGAGAGCGGGCCGGCTGAGCAGCGCGACGACGGCGCCGTCGACCGCCCGGGTCGACAGCGCGATCGTGGGCAGCGCGGCGGTCAGGACAGGACGTCCTTCAGCGCGTCGCCGAGGTTCTTGACCTCTTCGGCGTTGAGCTCGACGACGAGGCGTCCGCCGCCCTCGAGCGGGACGCGCATGACGTAGCCGCGACCCTCCTTGGTGACCTCGAGCGGAC
>JANPHZ010000073.1:0-2107 GCA_031424715.1 Frankiaceae bacterium | reverse complement strand
ACGACGAGAGCGACCAGCACCGCCAGCGCCACCCGGTCGCCGGTCGCGGTGGCGAGTGCGTCGCCGGAGAGGCTGACCCCGGCGGCCGTGAAGGCGAAGACGGGTACGACGAACCCCGCCGACCACGGCTGCAGCCGGTGCTCCAATCGCTCGGCCGGGGAGTGCTCCTCACCCGGGTCGGCGCGCACCCGGGTGAGCAGTCCGAGCGCGATCCCCGCGACCGTGGCGTGCACGCCGGCGTCGTGCAGGGCCAGCCACAGGGCCGCAGCGAGCGGGACGTAAAGCAGAGGAGTGGTGACTCGACGACGCTGCGCCAGGGCGTAGAGCCCGAGCACGGCGAGCGCTCCGACCAGTGGGAGCAGCCGGAGGTCCTCGGTGAAGAGCACCGCGATCAGGGCGATGGCGACGAGGTCGTCGACGACGGCAAGGGAGAGCAGGAACAGCCGCAGCCCGCTCGGCGCGGCCCCACCGACCACCGCGAGGACGGCGAGGGCGAAGGCGATGTCGGTCGCTGTGGGGACGGCCCAGCCGCGGCCAGCTCCGGGGGTTCCGGCGGTCAGTGCGAGGTAGAGCAGGGCGGGGGCGACGATGCCGCCCAGGGCCGCGACGACGGGCAGGGCGGCGGCGCGCCGGTCACTGAGGTCGCCGATGACCAGCTCGCGCTTGACCTCGAGCCCCACGACGAAGAAGAACACCGCCAGCAGCCCCTCGCCCGCCCACGTCGCGAGGCTCAGGTGGGCATGCAGCACCGACGGCCCGACGGTGGTCGCGAGCAGTGCGTCGTACGACCCGGACAGGGGGCTGTTGGCGGCCACCAGGGCCAGCGCTGCAGCGACCAGCAGCACGAGGCCGCCGACCTGCTCGACCCGCAGGTAGTCGATGTAGCGGCGTACGGCGGGCATCAGGACTCCGGGGATCGGGACGGCAGAGGACGACCGCCGACCAGGCTTCCCGGCACACCGGGCGTCACGCTAGCGCGGTCAGTCCTGCGGTGCGCTGGCCATCTTGGTGTTGATCGCCTCCACGACGGAGGAGTCGGCCAGGGTCGTCACGTCGCCGAGCTCGCGCTGCTCGGCGATGTCGACGAGCAGCCGGCGCATGATCTTGCCGCTGCGGGTCTTGGGCAGTTCTGGGGTGATGAGGATCTGCCGCGGCTTGGCGATCGGGCCGATCTCCTTGGCGACGTGGTCGCGCAGCTCCTGAGCGAAGGCGTCCCCGCTGGTCACATCGTCGGCGACCGATCCGCGCGGGGTCACGAAGGCCACGATCGCCTGCCCTGTCGTGGGATCCGCCGCCCCGACGACGGCCGCCTCGGCGACGCTCGGGTGGCTGACCAGGGCGCTCTCCACCTCCGTGGTGCTGATCCGGTGGCCGCTGATGTTCATCACGTCATCGACCCGGCCGAGCAGCCAGAGCACGTGGTCGTCGTCCCACTTGGCACCGTCGCCCGCGAAGTAGCGACCCGCGAACCTCGACCAGTAGGTCTCGCGGTAGCGCGCCTCGTCGTTCCAGATGCCGCGCAGCATGGCGGGCCACGGCTCGTTGAGGGTGAGGAAACCGGCGCTGGTCGGCGCGCCCGCGCCGTCCACGACGTCGATGACGATGCCCGGCAGCGGCCCCATCGCGCTGCCCGGCTTGCAGCTGGTCACCCCCGGCAACGGCGCGATCAACATCGCGCCGGTCTCGGTCTGCCACCAGGTGTCGACGATCGGGCAGCGGTCGCCGCCGATGACCGTGCGGTACCAGATCCAGGCCTCCGGGTTGATCGGCTCACCGACGCTGCCCAGTACCCGGAGGGAGGTCAGGTCGTGCCCGGCCGGGAGCTCGTCACCCCACTTCATGAAGGTGCGGATCGCCGTGGGTGCGGTGTAGAGGATCGTCACGCCGTAGCGCTCGACGATCGACCACCAGCGGTCCTTGCCGCCGGCGTCGGGGGTGCCTTCGTACATCACCTGGGTCGCGCCGTTGGCGAGCGGTCCGTAGGTGACGTAGCTGTGCCCGGTCACCCAGCCGATGTCGGCGGTGCACCAGTAGACGTCGGTCTCGGGCTTGAGGTCGAAGACCGCGTGATGCGTCCAGGCGGCCTGGGTGAGGTAGCCGCCGCTCG